>JASHTH010000828.1 GCA_030040655.1 Acidobacteriaceae bacterium
ATCCGCACGGCCAAGGTGCGCATCGAAGTCCCCAATCCCGGAATCATGAAGCTCGGCATGTTCGTGACCGCGACCTTCCAGAGCCTCAAAAACCAGCAATTCGCTTTGGTGCCGTCGCCAGCCATTCTCCACCTGCACGACCGCGACTGGGTTTTCGTGCCGGCAGGCGGCCACAAATTCCGCAGAGTTGAGGTGAAAGCCGGCGACATGGTCGGCAACAAGCAGGAGATTCTGGCCGGCATTCAGAGCGGGCAGCAGGTTGTGTCCAACGTGTTGCAGCTCGAAGCGACGCTGGAGGCGCAATGATACGGTACATTGTCAACTTTGCCCTCAAAAACCCGTATCTTGTCGTCGGCCTGGGCGTTCTGCTGTTCATCTGGGGCATTATTTCGTTCAAGAATCTTCCCATCGACGCCTACCCAGACGTTGCCAACAACTACGTCAACATCATCGTCCAGTGGCCGGGCCACTCTGCTGAAGACATAGAAAAGCAGGTCACCGTTCCCTGCGAAATCCAGATGGCGGGACTTCCCCACATGGCCAACCTGCGGTCGTTCACGCTGGCGGGAATTTCCAGCATCATGATGAATTTCGATGACGAGTCGGACAACAACTGGAACCGCGAACGAGTCGTCGAACGCATCGGTATGATCACGCTACCAGCCGGATTGGTCCCGCAACTGCAAACCGACTGGAGCCCCGCCGGCCAGATTTACTGGTACACGATCGAAAGCACGAATCCGGAAATCGACGTGATGGAGCAGAAGTCGATTGCCGACTGGGTTCTGACGAAGCAATACAAGAATGTTCCGCACATCGTCGATCAGGCCACCTTTGGCGGGCTCACCAAGGAGTACCAGATCCGCCTCGACCCCGATAAGCTCGTCAGCTATGGCCTGAGCATCTCCCAGGTCGAGCAGCAGCTCGCTAGCAACAACACCAACGCCGGCGGCAGCTTTATTCAAACCGGCCCGCAGCAGATCAACGTCCAGGCGCAGGGTCTGTTCACCAGCGTTCAGGACATCGAGAATACCGTCGTCACTTCGGTCAACGGCGCGCCGATTCGCATCAAGGACATCGCCGTTGTGGACCAGGGCCCGAAGATTCGCCTCGGCCAAATCAGCAAAGCGTTTAAGCCGTTCACGGTGGACGAGAAAGGCAACACGCACTACGAGGACACCAAAGTGATCGACGAGCCGGATGTGGTCGAGGGCACGCTGCTGCTGCAGAAGGGCGACGACGCCGATCCGGCGCTGAAAGGCGTGGAAGCCAAAACCGAGCAACTCAACAACGAAATACTTCCCAAGGGCGTCAAAGTCGTTCCGTTTCTCGATCGCTCCGATCTCGTCCATTTCACTACCCACACGGTGCTCCATAACTTGACAGAAGGCATCGTCCTGGTGGTGATCATCCTCTTTCTGTTCCTGGGCAGCGTGCGCGGCGCATTTATCGTTGCGTGTACAATTCCGTTTTCGTTGCTCTTCGCCGCCACCTGCCTTGACCTGAAGCACATTCCGGCCAACCTGCTCTCAATAGGCGCGCTCGATTTCGGCATGGTGGTCGATGGCGCAGTGGTGATGGTCGAGAACATCGTTCGTCATCTCGGCCTGCCCGACGGCCGTCGCACGCCGTTTGACAAGATTCGTGACGCCGCACAGGAAGTGCAGCGCCCGGTCTTCTATGCCATCGCCATCATCATCGCGGCGTATCTGCCCATCTATACGCTGCAATCCGTCGAAGGCAAACTCTTCCGCCCCATGGCATGGACGGTCGGCTTCGCGCTTTCCGGCGCCATCATCTTCTCCATCCTCATCGCTCCCGTCATGGCCAGCCTCCTATTCCGCAAGGGCGCCAAGGAGTGGAAGAACCCGGCGATGGAATGGCTGAGGGAGCTTTACCGGATCGCATTGTCATGGGCCATTGATAAGCGCGCGCTCACCGTGGGAGTGGCGCTGGCCAGCTTTGGGCTGACGCTCTTTCTTGCCTTCAGCGGAGTAATTGGCTCAGAGTTTCTGCCGCATCTCGATGAGGGCGCCATCTGGGCACGCGGCTCGCTCGCACCCTCTACTGGCCCGGACGAGAGCCTGCGCATCTCTACTCAGGCACGCATGATCATGATGCAATTCCCCGAGGTGACCGACGTGGAGGACCAGATCGGCCGGCCCGACGACGGCACCGACTGGACCGGATTCTTCAACACCGAGTACAACATCAACCTCAAGCCCAAGGAGCAATGGCGCCCGGCCTTTCATCAGAACAAGGATGAGCTGATTGGCGCCATGGACAAGGAACTTGAAAAGATTCCCGGCGTCATCTGGGGATTCTCACAGCCGATCGAAGACAACATGGAAGAGGCAATTTCGGGCATCAAAGGCGAGCTTTCCGTCAAAGTCTTCGGCGACGATCTGCGCACGCTTGAGGCCAAGGGAAACGAAATTGTCAATGTGATGAGTCAGGTTCCGGGTGTCGCTGACCTCGGGCTCTTTCGCGTCATCGGGCAGCCGAATTTGACTTTTGTTGTCGATCGCGCCGCCTGCGCGCGCTACGCCATCAACGTGGCCGACGTCCAGGACGCAATCCAGACCGCTGTCGGTGGCAACGACGTCACCGAATTCCTCCAGGGCGAAGCACAATTCGACGTGGTGTTGCGCTACCAGCAGAAATATCGCGACACACGCGAAGCCATCGAGAGGATTCGCCTGCTCGCGCCCTCAGGCGAACGCGTTTCGCTCGCGCAGCTCACCAAAGAGAACACCGACGACGGCGCTGAAGAAATCTACCGCGAAGGCGAGCAGCGCTACATCGCCGTCAAGTACAGCGTACGCGGGCGCGACCTCGGTTCGACGGTAGAAGAAGCCATCAAGAAAGTGCATGACGACGTCCAGTTGCCACAGGGCTATCACCTCGACTGGGCCGGCGAGTACAAGAGCAAGCAGCGCGCCGATGCCCGTCTCGAGGTCATTACACCAATCACTATACTCGTCATCTTTCTCATCCTTTACTCCATGTTTCGCTCGCTCAAATGGGCGGTTCTCATTATGATCAACGTGCTTCTGGCGCGTGTCGGCGGCCTCCTCGCGCTCTTCTTCACTCACACCAACTTCAGTGTGTCTGCAGGGGTCGGCATGCTTGCTCTGTTTGGCGTCTCGGTGCAAACCGGAGTGATCATGCTCGAGTACATCAACCAGCTGCGCGTTCACGGATTCACGATCAAGGAAGCTGCTGTCGAGGGCGCGGTGCTTCGCTTGCGGCCGATCATGATTACCATGCTCGTCGCGACGCTGGGCCTGATTCCCGCGGCGCTCTCGCACGCAATCGGATCCGACTCCCAACGCCCGTTTGCGATCGTAATCGTCGGCGGTCTGATTACCGATCTGTTTATGAGCATCTTCCTCCTTCCAACACTTTATGTTTGGATCGCTGGAAAGAACGACGTGCTTCCGAAACCGGAACCGGAATGGGCGGTCGAATAGAAAGGAAGCCGGACGGTCGAAGGATTGATTTTGGCGTCTGCGTCTACGCCGGCCGCGCACGAACGCAATGCCGGCGGTTCCACGCAGTCGTTCCCCAAAGCGGTGAGAGTTCAAAGGAGCCCTATGCCAAGACGTCGAGTGAAACTGGGAGGCCGTTCAAGGAAAAGCGTTCCTGTGTTCTCTGCGGTAGTCCAGACAGTCGGGCTGGGAATGGTGATTGGAAGTTTGCTGGCCACTCTCAGCTTCGTTTTTTTGCAGGCTTATGAGCAATGGCATCGTAGGTGACTATCGCTTCTTCATCGGTTACGGCATTGGCGTCTGGAGCGAGTACGATGCAGTTTATGACAGAGGAGAGGCCTGATGACCAGCAGTGAAGTCAGGACAAAAATCAATGAGATTGGTGTCGTGCCATGCGCCCGCGTAAGAACTCCGGACCACGCTCGATTCGCAACGGAGACACTCTACGGAGCTGGAATTCCCATTGTCGAGATCACGCTGACCCTGCCGGAAGCCCCAAGTATCATCGAAGAACTGGCGACTCGGCATCCCGACCTTGTAGTCGGCGCGGGCACCGTGCTCGACGAAGAAGTGGCGCGGCGCTGCGTGGATGGGGGAGCGCGGTTCCTGACCAGCCCCGGATTCATCCCGGAAGTAGTCGCCTACGCAAAGAAGATGGATGTCGTGGTGTTTCCCGGAGCCATGACACCGACGGAGATTATCGCGGCATGGAAGGCGGGCGCGGATTTCGTAAAGATCTTTCCCGCCGCCACGGCAGGCGGAATCCACTATGTGCGCGCGATCAAGATTCCGTTGCCGCAGATTCCACTCATCGTCACCGGAGGAGTCAACCAGCTTACGGCCTTTGATTACATTCTCGCTGGCGCAAGCGCCATTGGCACCGGTGGCGAGCTCCTCCCGAAAGAGGCCCTGCTCCGACGCCAGGACTGGCGAATTCGGGAGTTGGCACAGAGATTCATCAATCTGGTGAGAGAGGCTCGAGCGCAACGCGACGCTGAGTAATGTTGTTGCCCTGACGGTTCCTTCGTTCAGATCGTTCACAAACCAAATTGGAAATGTACGCGGCCCAGGGCTCTTGCAACGAACAGGAGGCACAAGAATGATTCGGGGTTTGCTTGTCTTCACCGGCTCACTGGTGTTCGCATCGATGGCCGCAAACGGCCAGATGGTTTCCAGCAGCGCAATCCAAAACGATCCAGCGAAGGAGGCGCTTTGCGCAAAGAGGGCCAGGGTGAAAAAGCCGGTTCCGTTCCTGATCGATCAGGATTATGTGAATCGGATCAGAGCCGCCCATCCGGACGTCACGTTCATCGCGGAAGACGGTGTTCTTCCCGAACTGTTTGAGTGCCGCGTGAACGAGGCGACGGGAGTGTATGAGCTAAACTCGCTGAGCTCCGAGGA
>JASHTH010000829.1 GCA_030040655.1 Acidobacteriaceae bacterium
TTTGCGGATGCCGATCTCGCGGGTGCGCTCGGTGACGCTGACCAGCATGATGTCCATTACGCCGACGCCGCCTACGAGCAGACCCACGCTCGAAACAGAGATCATGAAAAGCACCAAACCGCTGGTAAGTTGGTCCCACAGCTTCGAGATCGAGTCGGGCCCGAAAATCTCGAAGTTGTCAGGATCCTCCACCTTCACGCGGCGGCGAATGCGCAAAAGCTCGCGAACCTCCTCTGCGACAAGCGCCTTGTTCTTCGGGTCGTCGTAGCGGACGCTGATCCACATGTCCTTATCTTCGGGATGCAGGGTGCGGAACGTTCCCAGCGGGAAAATGACAAGGTTATCGGCCGGATTCTTGCCGCTTCCGAATGGCTGCTTGCGCTTGTCGAGCACGCCGATCACGGTGTAGAGGCCGGTCTCGATATTGACTTCCTTGCCCACCGCCGATTCGATGCCGAAGAGTTCTTCCCACGTATCGTGACCGAGGACGCAGACGTGCGCGCGGCGCTGGTCTTCGTCGTCGGTGTACATGCGTCCTTCGAGAAGGTTGAGCTCGAGAATCTCCGTGACCTGGGCAGTCGAGCCCTGCAGAATGGTGCCCGCGATCTTGCGGCCGTTGTACTTGACGCTGACATCTCCCACGCGAAACTGAGTTTTGACATGCTGATAACCGCCGTCGACGGCGACGACGTGGGGCAGTTGGCGAAGCGCGAGCACGTCGTCGATGGTCAGTTTCTTGCGCGCCAGCATCTCTGCCGTAGGCCGCACGCCGATCACGGGCATGTGAAAGACGTAAACGACATTGGTCCCCAGCGTGCTGATCCAATCGGAGACGCGACGGTTGACGCCATTGATGACCGACGAAATCGTGATGACTGTGGTGACGCCGATCACGATGCCAAGGATGGTCAATCCGGAGCGGAGTTTATTCTCCCGCAGCGTGTCCAGCGCCAGTTTGATGGACTCGCGATTTTGCCCTCGGGCCACGAAAGGAACCTCTAGCTTCTAGCCTTAAGCCTCCAGCGCCAGGATGTCTGTGATGGGGAAGACAATGGCAAGGGAACAAGGGAACAAGGGACCAAGTGAACAGGGGACCAAGGAACGAGGAGACGAGGATAGAAGCGTTGAGCCCACGGCGAGGAAAATTTAGGTTTTCACACGCTATCCTTCTCCGATCCGGGGTTTTGCTTGGTATCTAGGAGGTGAAAGATGGGTGCCTCGTTCAAGGATCTCGTGGTGTGGCAGCGGGCGGTCCAACTGTGTGCCGAGGTTTATCGGCTCACCGCGTCCTTTCCATCGTCAGAGCGGTTCGGCCTGACAAATCAGCTACGGCGTGCTTCTGCGTCCATTGCCAGCAACATTGCCGAGGGCTATGGCCGGTCGACAATAGGCGAGTATCTGCAGTTCTTAGGACATGCCAGAGGATCGAATTGCGAATTGCAAACACAGCTCATCATCTCTCAGACTCTTGGATTTGTTTCGGGCAAGCCGCTTGAACTGCCAGAGCGGCTTTCCGCAGATGTGAGCCGGTTACTAATCGCCTTGATGCGTAAGCTGCGGGCTTGAGCCCCCGGCGGACATGCATTCTTGTTTCCCTGTTCCCTCGTTCCCTTGTTCCCTGGTTCCCGGCTTTACTCGTACCGCAACGCTTCGACGGGATCGAGATTAGCCGCCTTCCACGCCGGATAGATGCCGAAAAGCAGCCCGATCGCGCACGATACGGTGAATCCGAGCAGAACCCACAACGTCGACAGAGTGGCGGGCAAGCCGAAGGGAAGAAGGTAGACGATCCATGTCAGCACGGCGCCGGCCACGATCCCGATGATCCCGCCCACGGCGCACAGCGTGACCGCTTCCGTGGTGAATTGCGTGAGAATATCCCGCCGGCTCGCGCCGATGGCTTTGCGCACGCCGATCTCGCGCGTCCGCTCGGTCACGCTGACGAGCATGATGTTCATCACGCCGACGCCGCCCACCATCAGACCGACGCTGGAGACGGCAATCATAAACAGCACCAGCCCGCCGGTAAGCTGATTCCACAGCTTCGACAGCGTGTCCGGCCCCATCATCTCGAAGTCGTCCGGCTTTTCCACGCGCACCTTGCGGCGGATGCGCAACATCTCTCGCACCTCTTCTTCCACCAGCGCCTTGTACCGCTGGTCGTCATAGCGGATGGCGATGAACATGTCCCGGATCTCGGGGTAAAGATTGTGGAAGGTTCCCAGTGGGAAGTAGACGCCGTTGTCCGCGGGGTTCTTGCCGGTTCCAAAGGGCTGTTTGCGCTTGTCCAGCACGCCGATCACGGTATAAAGTCCGGTGGCGACGTTCACATCCTTTCCTATAGGGTCTGCGTCTTCAAACAGCGTCTGGGCCGTGTCGTAGCCCAGCAGGCACACATGCGCATGGCGCGCGTCTTCGTCTTCGGTAAAGAAGCGCCCCG
Source organism: Acidobacteriaceae bacterium (assembly GCA_030040655.1). Lineage (GTDB taxonomy): Bacteria > Acidobacteriota > Terriglobia > Terriglobales > Acidobacteriaceae > Telmatobacter. The sequence goes on from JASHTH010000829.1 coordinate 2,441, forward strand.
AAGCCAGATCGAGGTCGTCTACGACCTGAATCTGCGCCGTGGAGCCAAAGAGAAATGCGCCGGCAACCTTCTTGCCGTTGTACTTCACGTCGACATTGCCCACGCGGAAGGTCTCATCCACGTGCCGTTGTTCGGCATCCGAACCCAGCACGTGGGGCAGCGAGCGCAGGGCGAGCGCATCGTCGAGCGTGAGTTTTTTGCGGGAGAGCATCTCGGTCGTCGGCTTCACACCGATCATGGGCATGTGAAAAACCCAGATCACATTGGTGCCCACGGAAGTGATCCAGTCGTTGACGCGCCGATTGACGCCGTTGATGACCGACGAGATGGTGATGACGGTGGTGACGCCGATGACGATGCCCAGGATGGTCAATCCGGAGCGAAGTTTATTCTCCCGCAGCGTAGCCAGCGCCAGCTTGATCGATTCACGCTTTTGTCCCTGGGCCATGCGGGCAGCCCTCAGCTTTGAGCGTCTCACCTCTAGTGTGCCATGGTCTGTGACGGCGGGCATGGAGGACCGAGGGGCTATGGAACAAGGGACCAAGGGACCAAGGGAACCAAGGGAACCAAGGCTGAGATCTTGGGCACGATCTTTCTGGCCGCACGCGAAAGAGTTGATCTAAGTTCGAATTCCATCACCCTGTTCCCAAATCCCCGCTGACTTGGTCCCTTGTTCCCTCGTTCCCTGCTTCACTCGTACCGTAACGCCTCAATCGGATCGAGTGTCGCCGCCTTCCACGCCGGGTAAATGCCAAAGAGCAGTCCGATGGCGCAGGAGACGGTCAGGCCAATCACGATCCACAGCGTGGAGAGCGTCGCCGGCAGCCCGATGGGCAGGAAATAGATGATGTACGTGAGGATTGCGCCGACCAGGATTCCGATGATTCCGCCCACCGCGCAGAGCGTTACCGCTTCGGTGGTGAATTGGGTCAGGATGGTCCGCTTGGTGGCGCCGATGGCCTTGCGCACGCCGATCTCGCGCGTGCGTTCAGTCACGCTGACGAGCATGATGTTCATCACGCCGACCCCGCCGACCATCAGGCCCACGCTGGAAACGGCGATCATGAAGAGCACCAGCCCGCCGGTAAGCTGGCCCCAGAGTTTGGAGAGCGAGTCGGGACCGAAGATCTCGAAATCGTCGTCCTTCCACGTCGGCACCTTGCGGCGGATGCGCAGCAGCTCGCGAATCTCCTCCTGGACCAGCGCTTTGTTTTTGGGATCGTCGTATTTCACGCTCACCCACATGTCTTTTTCTTCGGGGTGCAGGTTGTGGAATGTGCCCAGCGGAAAGTAGACCTGGTTGTCGGCGCGGTTCTTGCCGCCGCCGAAGGGCTGCTTCTGCTTGTCGAGCACGCCGATGACGGTATAAAGGCCGGACTCCACGGCCACGTCTTGGCCGACTGCGTTTTCAGTTCCGAAGAGCTCCTCCCAGGTGTCGTGGCCGAGCACGCACACATGGGCCCCGCGCTTGTCTTCCTCATCGGTGTACAGACGTCCCTCGAGGAAGTGCAACTCGTTCACCAGGCCCACTTCGGCGGTCGAGCCGGTCAAGATCGTTCCGGCGACCTTCTTGCCGTTGTACTTCACCGAGACGTCGCCCACGCGGAACTGCGCCTTTACGTGCTGATAGGCTCCATCGGCTCCCATCACGTGGGGAAGCTGGCGCAGGGCCAGCACGTCGTCGAGCGTGAACTTCTTGCGCGCCAGCATCTCGGTCGTGGGACGCACGCCGATTACGGGCATCTGGAAGATCCAGATGACGTTCGTGCCCAGCGAACTGACCCAGTCGTTGACGCGGTTGTTCACCCCGTCGATGACCGAGGAGATGGTGATCACCGACGTGACGCCGATGACGATGCCCAGGATCGTCAGCCCCGAGCGCAGTTTGTTCGCCCTCAGCGTTTCAAGGGCCATCTTGATGGATTCGCCGGCTTGTCCGTGCGCCATAAAAGCTCCGAATTTCCCAGCTGTCAGCGAGCAGCTGACAGCTGACAGTCAAAAACAGGATTCGCTGCTGTTGTTCTAGTCTTTAAGAGACTCCTGAAACGCGAAGATCATCCTTCCAACTTCGTGCGACAAGTTCTCCGCCTGGCCGATTAGCTCCGGATCGCCCATCCCAAGCGCACGTGCGATTTCGAGCTGTGTTTGGACTTCACAGTTCGATCCACGGGCGATGCTGAGAAATTGCCTGAACTCGCCATTTGACGATCTACCCTGACCCTCTGCGATATTGCTTGGAATCGAGACCGATGACCGTCTGAGCTGGCTTGTCAAACCAAATTGTTCCTCTCTCGGAAAATCCTTCGTCAATTTGCAGATTGTCAATGTCAGCTGCATGGCTCGCTGCCAAACGTGCAAATCCCGGAATGACTGGCCCATGCTTGAACCTCGCAGCCCGTATGCCCACCGACATCCTTGAACTGTTAGCTGTAAGCTGTCTGCTGTCAGCTTCGCTACATTTCCGCCCGCAGCGCCACTACTGGGTCGAGCTTGGCGGCCTTGCTGGCCGGGTAAACGCCGAAAAAGATGCCCACGGCGCCGGCTAAAAACAGGCCCAGGATCACGGCCCAGACGGGAACGCTGGTGGGAAAGCCGACGATCACCGTGATCAGCTTGCCCACGCCGATGCCGCACAACACGCCGATCGCTCCGCCGGTGACGGCCATGGTGCCGCTCTCGATGAGGAACTGCAGCAGCACGTCGCGCTGCCTGGCGCCGAGCGCCTTGCGCACGCCGATTTCGCGCGTTCGCTCGGTCACGCTCACCAGCATGATGTTCATGATGACCACTCCGCCCACCACCAGCGCCACTGAAGCCAGCCCCAGCACCACCGTGGCGAAGAGGCTCGAAATCTGCTTCCAGATATCGAGAAATGTATCGTTGGTTTCGAGATTGAAATCGTCATCCGAGCCCGGCGCGTCGTGCCGCCGCGTGCGCATCAGCACGCGCACGTCGTCCTCGGCGCGTTCCATCACTTGCGCATTGCCCGCGGCGCGGGCGTAAATCGTCACCGAATCGTTGTAGCCATAAGTCTGCTGATAGGTGGTGATGGGCACGGCGACCCAGTTGTCCTGCGACTGGCCCAATGTCTTACCTTGGCGGTCGCCCACGCCGATGATGGTGTAGGGAATGCCATCGACGCGAATCTCCTTGCCCAAAGGATCGACCCCGTCGCCGATCAGGTTGTCGATAATGTCGTAGCCGACGATCGCACTGTGGGTCGCGTGTTCCTCGTCGGCGGGGGTAAAGCCGCGGCCGATGGCGATGTCGATGTTGTTGAGCGAGAGCATTGTCCAGGTGTAGCCGCGCACTTCGGTATTGTTGCTGGAGTGGCCGTTGTAGACCACGTTGGTGGACTTATCCAGCAGCGCTCCCACCTCGGTGCACTCGGCGCAACCGTCTCTCACCGCTTCATAATCCTCGATGCGGATAATCTTGCGCTTCTGGTATTTGAAGTATTCTTCCGGCGTGAAGATCACGCTCGACATTTGCGAGACCGTAAAGACGTCGGCGCCGTAGCCTGAGATTTTGGTGGCGACGTAGCGGTTGGCCCCCTGCACCAGCGTGATGACCATGATGACCGATGCCACGCCCATCACCACACCGATGAGCGTGAGAATGGTGCGCAGCTTATTCGCCCACAGCGACTGCAGCGCGAGTTTGAATGCCTCACTGAAGAGCATGGTCTGGCTTTCCCCGGCTTTTAGAGCTTTTCTCGAAATACTACGAGGCATTTTGAGCTCGTTCGAAGGTGGCTTTTTCTTGAGGAAAAAGCCGCATCGCGAATTCGTTTCGCCCTACACTGCTTCGAGAAACGCTGTAGCTCCCCGGCTCGTATGGTCCTCGCCCCGGAAGCTGAGCACGGGGAAGTCAGCTTCTAGGGGCACTTCAAGTGTACGCAAAATCCGCGTGGTTATTTGTTGGACGAAAAAACGCGCCGTCCGGCCGCGTGCAAAGCTCGCAACTCTCCTGAAATAGTGACGAGCCGCCCGTCTCACTCTTAAACCAGTACGCAGGGGGATGGGCGACGGTTCCGGCGCGGCAGCGCACCGACGGTTGGTTCCGTCTTTGTGACGAAGCGGATGGACTGCGAATTGCCGCCGGCGTATGCTTGGGTGTTCCCCGGAGGGCTTGCGCCGATGTTGGAGAGGCATTCATGGGATTCGGGTTCCGGTTCTCCGCGCTTTTGCTCCTCATCTTCGGTTTTGCCGGGCCGGCCTGGGGCAGGCAGGCTCCGCAAGTGGAGGAGGTGAGCCTCGGCAACATTGTCTGGAATACCAACGTCGTCAAAATCACGGCCCATAATCCTGCGCCCCAGCCAAAGACCATCGTGGTCGATGTGCAAGCGAAAAACCACCGCGGCACGGGCTGGCAGACCGAACGCACACTGGCTGCCGGCGAGCGGGTCACGTTCGATCGCGACTTCATCATGCCGCCATTTCCCGGGCCGGCCAGCGTGACGATCCGGATCAGCGAGAAAAGCGGCGCCGAGATCTATAGCAAGCAATTTCACACCGAATTCGCGATGGAGAACCGCAGCATCGGCAATCTGCATCTGCCGCAGTGGTGGATCGATTCGTCGCCTTACAAAGACTCTCCGCTTGCAGCCGATTACCCGGCCCTCGAGATGGCGTCAAGTGGTCATTTCGTCTACTACTTTCCGCAGAACTTCGCCTATGTTCGGAGCCACGTGAAAGAATTGATGGCCGCGCGCGAAATGACGTATGGCCATCTCTGCGCGATGTTGAATCCGGGATTCGACGAGAGAGTCGCGGTTTACCTCTTCCCCGACGAGCCCACGAAATTCGCCTACACCGGCCACATGGGGCAGGGATGGGCCTTTGACCACGTGCTGGTCGAGGTTTTCGACCCACTGCATCCCGACGATCCTCATCGGATCGATCCTAATCACGAACTGGTCCACATCATCACCGGGCCGCTCGGCGATCCGCCGGCGATGTTCAACGAAGGCTTGGCCGTCTACCTGCAGGTCGGTCATCGCTGGGAAGATCTTCCGCTTGACGACTGGGCGCGCAGCTTCGACGACGCGAAGATGCTCACTCCGATCGCGCGCATCTTCGCACTCGAGGATTTCGGCTCGAAGGGAACGCGCGGCTGGGTCGTCTACCCCGAAGCCGGATCGATGGTCCAGTTTCTCGTGAGCCATTACGGGCTCGACAAGGTGATGCAGGCGTTTCGTGAGTTGAAGTCGGGCGCGCCGGAAAGCGACAACGCGGCCGTCTTCGAGCGCACATTCGGCATAAGCGT
>JASHTH010000830.1 GCA_030040655.1 Acidobacteriaceae bacterium
CAGGCCGATGTGCTCGACGGCGCCACGGTGCTGCCCAACCCCAACGGCAGCGCACCCGGCCAGTGGCTCGACACCACGCACAACGGCTATCGCAAGCTCGTCTTTCTCGTCCCCGGCCCGCCCAACGAGTGCTGTTCCCTCTTCGACAACGAGTGCCTGCCGCGCCTGCGCGAAGCGGTTCCGCCGCGCCAGATCGCCAAGCGTGTGCTCAAGGCAGCCATGATCGGCGAGTCGGCCGCCGACAAGATCGGGGCGCCCATCTACACCGCGTACAAAGACGTCGAGACGACCATCCTCGCCAAGACCGGCGACATCACGCTCACGCTGCTCTCGACCAAGCCCACGCTCGAGGAAGCGCAGCGGCGCGTCGACGAGCTCGCCGGGCGCCTGGAAGAAGCGCTCGAAGAGTGGATCTACTCGTCGAAGGGCGAGACGCTCGAGCAGATCGTGCTCGACTATCTTGGCTTCCGCAACGCCACGCTGGCCACGGCCGAAAGCTGCACCGGCGGCATGATCGCCGAGCGCATCACCTCGGTGAGCGGCAGCTCGCGCTCGTTCCTGGGCGGCGCCGTTGTTTATTCGAACGAACTGAAGACGAAGTTCGCCGACGTTGCGCCCGAGCTCATCGAGCGCTACGGCGCGGTCTCAGCCGAAGTGGCCAAAGCGCTGGCCGAAGGCATCCGCCTGCGCACCGGCGCAACGATTGGCCTGGGCATCACGGGCATCGCCGGCCCCACCGGCGGCACAGACTCCAAGCCCGTCGGCTTGGTCTACATCGCCGTCTCCGACGCCGACAAGAACGAAGTTACCGAGCGCAACTTCCGCGGCGCCCGCGACCGCGTCCGCGAATGGAGCGCGCAGCAGGCGCTGGATCTGGTGCGAAGAAGGCTGATGTAGGGGGCCGGCGCTTGCCGCTGGCCTCTCGCGGTTCGTTCGTCGGGACACTCATCTCGCTCGTCCGTCGCTCCGTATTGCGGTCAGTCGCCTGAGCATGTCTCACGACGCCCGACGCTGGACCCACATCCCTTGACCCTGCCCCGCTCCTCCTGAAAAACTCGACGCATGCAGTACACCGGCAAGGTGGACTATGCCCACGAGCGCAAAATCCGCGAGCGCAACACGCGTCTCTACCGGCTGGCGCACTGGCCCATCTGGATCTGGGTCTACTTTCTTGCGCCCGGGCCGCTGACCTTTACGCTCTTTGCGCGCGGCTTTCACTGGGGCAACTGGGCGTGGTTGGCTGCCGTGCTCCTCGGCACCGGCATATTCGTGATTCTCGGTCAACTGCCCGGTTGCGAGCCGCGGCCCTACATCCTGCGCTTCGACGAGGACAAGCCCAATCCGCTCTACCGACGCGTCTGCTACACCTTTGCCTGGAACGCCGTGCTCAACTTCGCGCTCCTTAACCTCGCCGGCCTCGCCGTTGCCGCCGTTACCGGCACGTGGTACATGAAGCAGATCTACAACTACGCCTACTCGCCGCTCTGCGCCTTCATCCTGCTGCTCGGCATCGCCGGCAAACTGCCCCGCGTCGGGCCGTCAACCAAGGGCGAAGGCACTGAGCGCCGCTATTTCTACGGCTCTGTCTGGGCTGTCACCGCCGCGCAAACCGGGCTGCTCGTGTTGTGGAAGACGCTGCCTCTCAACCAGACTACGAGCGCCATCAAGCTTGCGGTGTTCGTCGGCGTATTGTTCGTGATGGGCCTGCTCGCCTATCACGGCAAGCTGGGCCGCACACGACCGATTTTGCCCGGCGAGGTGATGGTCTCCGATTGATGTTGCTATTTGCCTCCGCCATCCCGCGTTTGCCACGCGTTGCCAGATTCCGCCGCACCGGCAAATGATCGGCGGCCTGCAACCGCCCTGGGAAAATCCCTAGCTATTTGCGTGACCGAAAACATGTGACATTCATCACAGGACAGCCGGGCCGATGGATGCCACCATGCAGAATGCTTCACGCAACTCCATCACAGCGTCGATTCTTTCCATCGCCGGAGGCCTTTATGCATCTTGACCCGTCCGCATTCGTCGCCGGTCAGGAACTGATCCAGGCCCTGGAGAAGCACTCGTCGGCCGTTCCATGTGACCACGACCGCATTCTCTTCCATCAGGGCGACGAAGCCATCGGCGTCTACGTCCTGCACTCCGGCAGCGTCACGCTCACCATGCAGTCGGATTCCGGGGAAGTGGTCCTGCGCATCGAGTCCGGCCCCGGCTCGCTGCTCGGGCTGCCGGGCCTGATCGGCGAAAAGCCTTTCTCGCTCACCGCCGTTGCCCATCCAGGCGCTCGTGTCAGCTTTGTCAGGCGGGACGACTTCCTGCGCCTCATGGATCAGAACCCGGCGCTCTCCTTCAAGGTGTTGCAGGTGCTCGCCGCCGAGGTGCGCACCGCCCGCCAGGCCATCTTCGCTTCGTAAGCCATCGCCACTTTTGGCGACCTGCCTCCGGTTGGCGTCGCCTGCGCAGCCGTCCCGTCCCGCGTCGTCGCGGATAGTGGGTGATTCTCCTCCAAGGACTGAAGCCCCATGTTTTTCCAGCAGAGAATGTACGGGCTATAGCAATTCCTGAGTCACTTTATCCCGAAGTCGCTGTACTTGAGTCGACGCGACCCCAAGGAGCGGCGACCTCGCACGAAACCCAAAAGGCCACAGCAACTCAGGAATTGCCGTAAAGCCCGTACCCTCCACCTCGACCTACGGCTGATCCGCGCATGCCGCGCCCGCCCTGCTACACTGCAACCGATATGCCGCTCGCAAGTCTGTACATCGTGGCCGGCGCTTACCTGCTCGGGTCCATTCCCATCGGCTATCTGCTGGTGCGCATCTTTCGCCGGCAGGACATTCGCTCCGTGGGCAGCGGCAACATCGGCGCTACCAACGTGCTTCGCTCCGGCGGCAAGGCGCTGGGCGCGGCCACTTTTGTGCTCGACGTACTGAAGGGCGCGGCGGCCGTCTACTTCGGCGGTCTGGCGGGCGCAACGCTGGTGCCGTCGGGCGCGACGCACAGCATCCAGGCGCTGGCCGCGCTCTGCGCCGTGCTCGGCCACGTCTTTCCCGTCTGGCTGCGCTTCCGCGGAGGCAAAGGGGTTGCTACCGGCTTCGGCGTCTTTCTCGTCGTCGCGCCGGTCGCCGCCCTTGTCGCCATCGCCATCTTCGCCGTCGTCCTCGGCCTCACGCGCTACGTTTCGCTCTCGTCGATCGTCGCCACCATCGGCTTTCCCATCGTGGCTTGGTTTACGGCTCGCCGGCACTCCGCATTCGTTTTCGCCGTCGAGCTTGCCGTCGCTCTGCTCATCATCGCCAAGCATCACCAGAACATCGGCCGACTGCTCAGCGGGACAGAAAACCGCTTCGGCGCCGGAAAGCTCGCATGAGCCGCATCGTTGTCCTGGGCGTGGGCGCCTGGGGAACCGCGCTCGCGCTATCGCTCGATCGCCGCGGCGGCCATGAAATTGCACTTTGGGCCCACGATCCCGCGCTCGTCGCGCAGATCGACGCCGCCCGCGAAAACACGCAATTCCTCCCCGGCTTTCCTATCCCCGAGGCGATCCGGCTCACCGGCGACGACGCCGCGGTCTCGAACGCCGAGATTGTCCTCTCCGTCATCCCTTCGGAGTTTCTCCGCGTCACCATTGCGCGCCTGCGGCCGCGCATCCACTCCGGGCAGATCATCCTCAGCGCCACCAAGGGCGTCGAAGACCGCACTTTGCTGCGCATGACCGAAGTGATCGCCGCCTCGCTCGTCCCGCCTGAGCAAGCGCGGCCCGCCGGTGGATTGCCGCCGCTCGAACTTCCCGGCATCGACCTGCCCCTGCCCGACCTGGAAGAATTTCGCCGCCCCAGCCCTCCTCACGCTGGACCCTCGTCCTCAGTCCCCCAGTCCCTCAGTCCCTCAGTCCCTGTTCCCATCGGGGCTCTCTCCGGCCCCAGCTTCGCGCTGGAAGTGGCGCAGGGCCAGCCCACCACTGTCACCGTCGCCTTCGCTTCGGCGGCCATCGCCGCGCAGATCCAGCGCGAGTTCTCGTCGGAGACCCTCCGTCTCTATACGTCGAGCGACGTCATCGGCGTCGAGCTCGGCGGCGCGCTCAAAAACGTGATCGCCATCGCCGCCGGAGTGGCCGCCGGCGTGGGCCTGGGCTACAACTCCGCCGCCGGACTGATGACCCGCGGCATCGCCGAGATCACGCGCCTCGCCGTCGCCTGCGGAGCCCGCCGCGAAACCCTCGCTGGCCTTTCCGGCATTGGCGACCTGGTGCTCACCTGCACGGGCACGCTCTCAAGGAATCGCACCGTCGGCTTCGAGCTGGGCCGCGGGCGCAAGCTGCCGGAGATTCTGGAGTCGCTCGGCGGCAAAGTCGCCGAAGGGGTGCTCACCACGCGCGCC
>JASHTH010000831.1 GCA_030040655.1 Acidobacteriaceae bacterium
AGCGAACCACCTACCCACGAACGGGAGGTGAAGGTTGCCACCCAAAGAGACATCGATAAGCACCTCGAAGACGAGACCGCACTGATTAAGACTCCAAGCAACGAAGACGTTCGAGGGGTGCTACAACTTGGGCTGGCCAGCATGTTCAGGCTCGACGGCATCACTTATCGTGGGCCTCATTTCGTAATCGCCCCAAAATTCTACAAGCAGTTCGGCATGATCTTTCCTTTTTCTCATAGATTCTCCTTCCCGGGGGATTCCGGCTGTTGGGTGATCACCGAAGACGGTACCTGGCTCGGAATGATCGTAGGCGCATTCACTCCGCCGAATACTACGAGCCTCGCAATCCACGGCCGACATTTACTCAACGCATTTAGCAGAAGCCAGTCTGGATCAATCCCAAGGACTGCGATCAAAGTAAAGGCAAATGTGAGGTGAACAGTGTTGACAGCCCATGGTCTGGCTTACGCAGATCGCGCAACGATCAAGACATTCGCAGAATCGACAGCCGCTATTGTGGCGGTATGTATTGCGCTCCGAAGAGCCTTCCGGATCAATCACCCTGCAGTGCCTTTTTTCCTCTCATTGGCGCTATCCTTCCTCATATCCTTCACAGACGGCACCCCTCACGACCGGTGGACTTGGGTGCTCGCCGTCGTAAATGGCTGCATGCTTTATTGCGCAGTAATTGGGGCGAACGAAAACGCGGTCGCCGTCGCGGCTGCGAAGCCGGCTGGCAAAGGTCAACAACAAGGGAAAGGACCTCCGCCGCCGAAGAGGCTCCTCGCATCATACTTTCACTGATGATCGAGGACAGGCTGGGGACCGGTCTGAATGGATGCGTTCCAGCGAGTTGCTCGTCACTCTGAGTCCGTGTGCTCAGACCCGAATGCTGCGGCGTTTATCGATTTGCGCGTAATGCGCGGATTATCTCCAAACCTCATGAATGAGGCTCCGGATAAGCCAATTCAACAAACGGATAGCATCGTCGATGGCGAGTGCATACAAAACGAGCAGCCCGAGGGCTCTATGGGGATCGAATCGTCTTCTGCGCGGCGCCGGCCGCCGAAAACTATGCGCGGGGGCGGACAAGGAACTCCTCTTCTCCCGGCCCTAGAAGAAGGAGTGCTAAGCCAATTTTTCGACGGTTAGTCGATTGCTCGCCCAGCCGGGCAGGCGTATCGAGTTTTAGACAGGACCCAAGCTAGCTCGGGCGATGATCGTTCCGTGGGGCGCTGAAAACTTTCCTTGAACAGAATCAGTCTAGCACACTCGATTGTGCAAATCCTGACCCATAATTTGAGATTGGTTGGCGGGCGACTCAATCTTGGATGTCGGGCCGGACCTAGAGGGAACGGGTGCCCCAGGTCCGCGTGTTCGCACCTGGGAAGTTATGCCCATCGACCCGAGCCAACCGTCGCCGGGTCCCCCGGGCCCGGGAGCTGGGAGATCACGATTCCCGAATGCCGGCGCCGCCCGCCCGCGCCCACTTAGAAATCGCCGAATGCGAAGGACAACCGAGTTCCTCTCGGGAGCCGGAATTCAGGTCCGCATCGATGAAAAGGCGGGCCGGCAGAGTTATGTTGGCCCGAGCGTCGTCAAACTGATCGAGGTCAGAGGCCCTGTCATGTTCCGGCCAGAACCGCCACTATCTCGATGAGAGTCAATGCGTCTCGGGAGAGCCTCCATGCCCCCAGATCAACCACTTTCATCACCGGCTATGGAACGCCTTGTAATTCAGGAAATTGGCGTCAAGCTTGCCGGGATCCTGAAGGAAAACACCCCGGGCCGCATCTGCGGGCTGCTCACAGCCAAGGGTCGCAGCCTCGAATGGGAAACAGCCCTTGAGCATATCAGCGAGCATTTCGGCCCCGTGCCGGGCAAGCCGAAGCACTCAGTCTTTTGTCGCAAGCTCCGCAATCCAGATACTCTAAAGGACTACATCAAGCGGGCAGCGTCAGCGTCAAGTACATTACGGATGTCGAAACTGACCGACCAGACCGGCCAGCCCACCGGCGCACCCTGTCTGCTCATCATTCGTGAGTTCCGAGAGAATGTCGGCGAGCATCCGGATCAAACTTGCCTGATCGTCGTGGCTGATTTCCAAGGCAAGCTAATCACAGCTTTTCCCGCAACGCGCACCCAGGCCGGTCTGGGTTGAATCCAGGCGTGGGTCCAGTCCGGCCTATTCAATAACCGGACCAACCATCGGCAGGTGGCCCAGTTCTCAGCTCCCGGTCTCGTCGAATTCGGGTGCCCCAGGTCCGTGCGTTCGGACCTGGGAGTTGCATCGTCTTCTCAACTCTGGCCCGATCGATTTGGATTCTCTCGGCGAAGAGAATCAGCCAAAAGGCCCGCGGCTGAAGCCGCGCTTTCTCTTCTTTCTCTTGTCAGTGACCTGAAGGTCCCTGCTCCCTCCCGGACGCATGGGCGAAGATAGCGAGGGTCCCGCGGCTGAAGTCGCGCTTTCTTTTCCTTCTCCGCTCAGGGACCTGAAGGTCCCTGCTCCCTCCGGCAACATCGTCGTCGCTCGAATGGAACCCTCCGGCATGACTGAAGGCGATTCGGAGGGAGCATGGGCCTTCAGGCCCATGAAGAAGGGCGTTAAGAGACGGGCCTTTAGGCCCGGGTTTTTCAGTGCATGTGCGCCGGCATGGGATCGGCGAGAGGCCAGGCGGCGGAGGAGTATGGATATTCCTCCGGCGTGGGAGCGAGGCCGCGGCGGACAGGGTTCTCTTCGATGTAGCGCGCAACGTTTCGGAATTTCTCGGCGGAGAGAATCTGGGACTCGTTGAAGCCTCGCTCCCAAACGTCGAGCTTGTTCTTCAGCCGGAAAGAGAACCCTCCTTTGATGAACTGCATTGCTTTCTCGAGAGAGACGTTGGGTGCGGGCGTCAGGACGGCGTGGGAGTGATCCGGCATGATGACAAACGCATGCAAGAGGAATCGGTTCTGGGCGCGGTAATCAAGGATCGTTTTCTGGAGCAGTTCGGCGCTGTCGGAGACCTGAAAGATGCGCCGTCGTCGGGCAGTCACGG
>JASHTH010000832.1 GCA_030040655.1 Acidobacteriaceae bacterium
GCAGGGCGATCGCCCGAGTAAGCGAGTTCTCCGTGACCGCTGCATCGCCCCAGACGGCGTTCAGCAACTCTTCCTTGGGGATCAGTTTTCTCGGGTTGTGCAGCAGGATCAGCAGGACGCGGAAGGCCTTCGGCTCAACGGCCAGCGTCTCGCCGGCTCTCACCAGCGAAAACTCCCGCTCGTGGGCTTCAAAATCCGCGAATTTGAAAATAATGCACTTACCTGCCATCAGACTTCTAACACATCCGCATGTACCGCTTCCGGAAATGAATCACACGCGCTCCGAAACTGATCAGCGCACTCTCAAGACCGTTTCTCGGCGCACGCCCAGGGTCGCCTCAGCCTGCCCGGTTGAGGAACTCACGCGATGTCGACTTTCAAGTGGTTTGCCGCTGAAGCCCGCTGTCCCCGGAAACGTCAGCAGTTTATCCTACCGCCTTGTGAACCGGCACCAGATGAGCGTCACCGTCTCGATCAAGGCCGAATGACCGCCGACTCGTCCACGACCCGGATTCCGCCCAGACTGCCGACCGCGGCGGAGGCGAACAGACGGCATAGTGACGAGTTGGCGACAACACGACAAGTTCGCGTCAGCACGCGTTAGAGTCCAGTATGCTCCGCAAACTTGGTGTGGTCTTTGTTGTTTGCACTGGCGTGGTCAGTCTGAGTGGTCGCGTCGCCGCTACGACTGTAGTTCGTTGGGACAGCTTCGGGACCGTGCGAGTGGGGATGACTTTGGCTCAACTGAACAAGGCGCTAAAGACCTCCTATGTGCGTCCTTCTGATCCCGATGAACGATCCTGCTTCTACGTTGGTGTGCCAAATGTATCGGGGGTCGGAATCATGATCCTTGACGGGCGAGTGGCCCGCGCGGATGTGGATAACGCTTCCATATCGACGGCGGAGGGTGTTCACAATCAGGATTCGGAAGCACGCGCAATCCAAGTCCACGGAAAGAGGCTTCAGATTGAGCCTCATAGCTATCTGCCGGAGACTGGTCATTACCTGACTTTGATCTCCCCTGATCGAAATTATGGGATCAGGTTCGAGACAGAAGACGGGAAGATCACCCGCTATTATGCAGGGACAATCAAGGCGATCTCTTTCATCGAGGGGTGTAGTTAGACGGCGGTTCTGAGCGAGTGACCTCCGATCCTGAAGTTTCGAGCGATTTGCCGACAACCGTAGGACCGGCAGTGAGCACCCGGCCGGTTCGGTCAGAGACCGGGCATTGAGGAAAAATCACTCAGCGAATGCGCTTCGCCCTACAATTTCGATAACCGGTATAAGTCGATGCGCATCGCCGTTGTTTCCGACATGCACGGCAATCTGACTGCCCTTGAAGCGGTGCTCGCCGATCTGCGCCAGGCCTCGCCGGACCTCATTCTGCACGGTGGCGACCTGGCTCACGGCGGAGCAAGTCCCGCGGAAGTCGTCGACCGTATTCGCGAACTGGGCTGGCCGGGAGTTCTGGGCAACACCGACGAGATGCTCTTTGCGCCCGAGGCGCTGACGGAGTTCGCGGCGATATCATCTCCGAACTACCAGCCGCTTTTCGCGGTGATCAAAGAGATGGCGGCGTGGACTCGGCATGCGCTGGGGGACGAACGAATTGCCTGGCTAAGGACTCTGCCTCGGAGGCAGATTCATGCTCCGATTGCGCTGGTGCACGCGAGTCCAGGCAGCTTGTGGCGGGCGCCTGCGCCGGAGGCGAGCGACGCGGAGCTGGAGCAGGTTTACAAGCCGATGGGCCAGCCGATCGCCGTCTACGGTCACATTCATCGTCCGTTTAGTCGTACGATGGCCGAAATGACGGTGGTCAACACGGGTAGCGTGAGCCTCTCCTACGACGGCGATCCGCGCGCCGCGTACCTGCTCGTCGACGACGGCAAGCCGGCGATTCGCCGCGTGGAGTATGACATCGGCGCCGAGGTCAAGAGAGTTTCGCAATGCGGAATGCCCCGCGCCGATTGGCTTGCCCGGACGCTGGCGAGCGCGTCGTTTCAGATGCCATAGCTTCAGCCAGGAGCGCAGGAATTGCGCACTTTTCCCTCAGGGGCTAAAGCCCTGTGAGTTATTTCGACGAGTAATGTAGGGGCTTAAGCCCAAACCCTCCCAATGCACCACCACGAAGCGCGGCAACGTTTGACCGAGGACCTTCGTTTCGTTAGACTGGTCAGGTGCGAGAGATGCGGCCGAGTCTGCATTGACGACCACATAACCCTTTCCGGATAAGGAAGATCGATGGCAAATCATGTATCGGCGCTCAAGCGCGCGCGCCAAACCGAAACGCGCACGGAAGTGAACCGCGCCAACCGCAGCCGCGTGCGCACCAGCCTGCGAGTGCTGCGCGAAATGCTCGCCACGGGCGACGTGAAGGCGGTGCAGGCGCAGTACCGACGCACGGTGTCGGTGCTCGACAAGAGCGTGCAAAAAGGCGTCTTCCACTCCAATACGGTTTCCCGCTACAAGAGCCGGCTCAATGCGCGGCTGAAGGCGCTGGCTCTCGCCAAGGCGTCGTAAAACGCCGGCCCGGAAAGGCCGGAGCAACATTGCCATTGAAGCGGCCGGGATCGATCCCGGCCGCTTTCTTGCGTTGGGGGAGAAAATTTCTTGGCGGATTGATGTCACAATGGCCCGGCCAACGTCACAACAATACGCGAGAAGAATGCATCTCACCATGCATTCGACGAGCACGGAGTTGCACTAAAGCGGTTCTCGAAAGAATGTAGGACGAAGCGAAGTCGCTAAGTGGCTTTTTCCTCAAGAAAAACCACTTCGGAACGAATTCAAAACGCCTCATCGTCTTTCGGGAAACGCCCTAGAAGTTGAGCAGTCTGCTATTTTGAGCAATTCCTTCGCTCCTGGCCACGACCAGTCGCGCGAGATCGTAATCGTCGCACCGCGCGGCCGGAGCTCAATGGGCCCTGTAGCCTTGGTTCTTTCCCCCATGGATCGGCTCTGGACAATTCGCGAAGCGGCAGCGATTGCCGAGCTGCCATCCAAAACCATCCGCACGATCATCGACCGCGAAGGCTTGGTGCGCGGTGCGGCGGAGGCAAGCAACCGGCGAGCCGGCTATCTGCTCTCGTTGCGCGATCTCGTCTATCTCAAACTCAGGGCCGAGTTTCCCTTCGCCTTAAGCAAATCCGACAGAGGCGCACTGGAGAGCCTGGTCAGAGGACGGAAGACCGCGGCATGCGGCTGGCGCGTCGAGGGCCAAGAGTTGCTTCTCGAATGTCCCCGTATCAGGGTAGGCGTGGACTACGCGCGCCTGCGTGAGAAGTTGATGCGCAATGCCGCGGCATTCGAGTGGGGCCAGCAGCGGATCGTCTCGGATCTCGCCGTCCTGAACGGCGAGCCGGTTTTCCGCGGAACGCGCATTCCGCTAGCGGAAGTGGCCGCGCTCATCCGCAGGGGAATCACCGATTCCCAACTGGCCGAGGGGTATCCGTCGCTACAGCAGGTTGACTTCGACTACGTACGCATCTTCGCGAGGCTTGGCAAGCGTCCGGGAAGGCCTCGCAAACCGCTGGAAGCGCACAGGACCGCGGAAGCCGCCTGAAAGCCTCCCTTCGCATTGCGCAACGGCCTGCCGTTCCTGCGCATCCGCGAGGCTCTATCGAATCTTCGCATCCCCATACATACAGGAGTATCTTACTTTCAGTCCTTTCGAAAGGCTCCTCTTCGCCCGATGTGGATGTCGCGGATCGCCGGCGTTTGCCTGGCCCTTGGGTGCCTGTGCTGGTTATCGTCGTGCGGCGTTCCGACGTGCCAGCCGGTGACGCTGGGCGCCACCTCTTTCACGTCATTTGGAGTGTTGTCGTTCCCCCCGCAGGCCGTCGACCCTCTGGCGGCGTATTCCCTTACCGGCAACACCGAGCCGGTGCTCGACCCCAGCATCCGGCGCCAGGGTTCGACGTACTACGCCTTCACCACCGACGTCGATCCTGTCTCAACGAATTCCCTGCCGATTCGCTGCTCGCAGGACAAAACCAACTGGACGCTTTGCGGCAGCGTATTTCCCAACGGGATGCCCTCCTGGGCCGCTCAGCTTGTTCCCGGCATTCAAGGACTCTGGGCGCCCGACATCTCTTATTTCAACGGGGAGTATCACGTCTATTACGCGGGATCGACGTTCGCCTCGCAGCAGTCGTTCATTGCCCTGGCGACCAATACGACGCTCGATTCGAGCGACCCCGCGTACCAATGGGTCGATCGCGGACCGGTGATGGTGTCGAATCCAGGAGACGACTTCAATGCCATCGACCCGACGATCCTGGTCGACACCGACGGCAGCGTGTGGATGACCTACGGCAGCAGCTTTACGGGAATCAAACAGCGCCAGGTCGATCCCGCCAGCGGGCTGTTGATCGCCGCCAATTGCACCTGTTATTCGCTGGCCACGCGGCCCGGCGCACAGGGGAATCTCATCGAGGGGCCGTCGCTGGTGCGCCACGGCAACTACTACTATCTGTTCGTTTCCATGGACTCCTGCTGCGACAACTTCAACACGGCGATCGCCTACAAGGAAGCTGTAGGGCGATCGACCAGCCCTCATGGACCTTTCGTGGACGAGAGCGGCACGCCGATGATGAATGGCGGAGGAACCGTGCTGCTTCAAGAAAACGCCGCGTGGGCCGCACCCGGCGGAGGTACAGCCTATATCGATTCCCAAACCGGAGAGAGCCTCATCATCTTCCACGCGCACAATCAAAGCCAGAACGAGACACCCTACCAGTGGGTCAAGACACTGAACTGGGTGAATGATTGGCCGGTGATCGGG
>JASHTH010000833.1 GCA_030040655.1 Acidobacteriaceae bacterium
ATGCCTTTACTCTAGAGGGCTTCAGCCCGCTCCCATACGGGAACCAGATTTGTCCCTCCGATAGCGGTGCATTGGGGAGGGTGCGAGCTTTTAGCCCGTAGGTTATTTGCCGAAAAAAGCTCATCGGGCTTTAGCCCCTGAGGGAAAATGCGCCACTGCCGTCCCTCCGCGCATTCGCGTCGCATAAGATAGCATCGAATTGTTTCCCATCCTGACGACAAGCCCGATGCCCATCGGCTCCATCATCCGCAGGCTGGCTGCCCTGGCACTCTGCGTGCTAGCTGCCGCGCTGCCGGCGCAGAGCTTCGATCTCGACCGCGGGCGCGAACCGGTGGTTTCGCTGGACGGGCTGTGGCGGTTTGAACCCGGTGACTCGCCCCGAGACCCAGCCACCGGAGCCTTCGTATGGGCGCAGCCGGGATTCGACGACTCGAGTTGGAAGCTGCTGCGCAGCGACACTTCGTGGTCCGACCAGGGTTTCCCGGGGATGGGTGGCTATGCCTGGTACCGGTTCACAATCGAGATCCCTCCCGGAAACAAACCCACCTCTCTGCTGCTGGCGCCGATCGTCTCGGGTTTCGAGCTCTTCGTGGAGGGACGCTTCGACGGCAGCTCGGGCGACATGCCGCCCACTATGGTGCCCAACACCCGGTTCAGCTACCGGCTCTTTCCGCTGACGCGGGCGGGAAGCGGCGCCACGCGAAACGTGCATGTATCGATTCGCGTCTGGCACTCGCCCGTCTGGTCGAGCTACATGGGCGGAGGACCGTTCCCGTTCGAGGGGGGAAGCCTGGCCGGAGACCCGGCGTTGCTGGCGAACGAGCAGCATCACCTGCAGACATCGCACCACGTCCTCTTCGTGGATATGTACGCCTATAGCATCGTCTCTGCGCTTGTCGGGGTAGTCGTTTTCTGCCTCTTCCTCATGCGCCCGGGCGAGCGCGAGTATTTCTGGTTCGGCGTGATGCTGCTTGCCGATGCCGCCGAAAGCGCGCTGGTGATCCTGAAAGAGCTGTACGCCATTCCGCCGGTCCCGATCTTCGACTTTGTCGACGCCTTGCTCGACGCCGTTGTCGTTCTCTGCATGTTTCTCTTTCTGGCCAAGGTGCTGCGCGCGCGCCTGAGGCCGGTCCGGCGGCTCATATTGGCGCTGCTGATCTTTAGCCCGTTCCCGGCGATCTTCTATTGGCCGGGCTGGCTTTCGGCGCCAGCCTCCGCGGCGCTGCAGTTGACCTGCATGCTGCCGGCGATGCTGTGGATCTTCTATCTGCTGATTCTTCGCGCCGCGCGCGGCAACAAAGACGCATGGCTGCTGCTGGGGCCAGTGTTTCTTTCCACCGGATACTGGACGATCGACAATCTCGTCATTCTGCTGGACCAGGCGGGCCTGGTGCACCGGCCGGACTGGATGATCTATCCGCTGCCGCTGCCGCCTTTCACCATTCACATTCAAAACCTGCTCAATCTCATCTTCCTGCTGGCCATGCTGATCTTCCTCATCCGCCGTTTTTCGCAAGCGCGGAAACGGGAGGAGCGTTTGGCCGGCGAATTCGAAGCTGCGCGCCAAGTTCAGGATGTGCTTATGCCGGAAGAGCTCGAGCAACGACCGGGCTTCCACGTGCATTGCATCTATGCGCCGGCCGAGCAGGTGGGCGGCGACTTTTTTCAGCAAATTCCGGACCCGGACGGAGGAATGCTGATCGTCGTTGGCGACGTCAGCGGCAAAGGCCTGCCTGCGGCCATGATGGTCTCGGTGCTGGTGGGCGCCATCCGCGCCGAAGCCGCCCGCGGCACCGACGCGGCGGCGCTGGTGAATTCTCTCAATCAGCGGATGGCCGGGCGAGCGCGCGGCGGGTTCACGACCTGCCTGGCCGCTCATATTGCGAGCGACGGCGAGCTGACCGTGGCCAATGCCGGGCATTTGCCGCCCTATCTGAACGGCAAGGAGTTGAAGATCGCAGGGACGCTGCCGCTGGGTATTCTCGAGAACGCCCGCTATGAGAGCGTCGCCGCGAAGCTTGCTCCCGGCGACCGGCTCACGTTTATCTCCGATGGGGTGGTCGAGGCGCAGACCCGCGCCGGGGAACTCTTCGGCTTCGAGCGAACGCGCCAGATCAGCACGGCGTCGGCGGATCGCATTGCC
This sequence comes from Acidobacteriaceae bacterium, assembly GCA_030040655.1. Classification (GTDB taxonomy): domain Bacteria; phylum Acidobacteriota; class Terriglobia; order Terriglobales; family Acidobacteriaceae; genus Telmatobacter. Next base: position 2,144 of record JASHTH010000833.1, read on the forward strand.
GAAGCCGCGCGCGCCTTTGGCCAAAAGGACGACATAACGGTGGTGACGGTCGATTTTCTCGGCGTGTGGGTGGCGGAATCGACACAAGTCGGTCAACAGATGCGGATTCCGGGTGGTGCGTCGGATTTCATCAAGGGCTAAACAGGTTGCAGAAAAACTCTTCGTGACAAGGCTTCGTCCAGCTTTTTTCGGAGCCACCCAAGCTCGTATCCTCCAAACTGATCTACCACCTAGTCCCGAATTGAGGAGTTGGCCGATTTTCAACTCGATTCATTCCGATCTTGCCTCAATTTCCGTATGGCCGCAGCCACTGGCGCCGGTTCACTCCGTTGCGGCCTCGGCTGCGATCGCTGCCATCCCTCTCGCCGTGGTTCTTTTCCTCATGGGAGTGCTGCGCAAGAGCGGCCTTGTTGCCTCCGGCTGCGGACTGATCGCGGCAATCTTGCTGGCGGTGGGTATTTGGCGCATGCCGGCCTCGCTGGCGGGATGGAGCATCGGCTTCGGCTTCGCCTATGCCATCTGGTCGATTTTGTGGCTCGTTTTCTGCGGTTTGTGGCTCTACCACCTGGCCGAAGAGACCGGATCGTTCGACCTGCTGCGGCAGTGGGTGGAGCAATCGGCCTCGGGCGACGCCTGCGTGCAGGCGATGCTGGTGGCGTTTTGCTTCGGGGCGCTGCTCGAGGGCACCGCCGGATTTGGAACGCCAGTGGCGATCACCGCTTTTCTGCTGGTCAAGCTCGGGTTCGACGCTCGCAAGGCCGTGACGGCATCGTTGCTGGCGAATACCGCCCCCGTAGCTTTCGGGGCCGTCGGCGTGCCGATCGTGGCCCTGGCCGGCGTGACCGGATTGGATATCGGAAGGCTCTCAGCCGCCATTGGAAGGCAGCTGCCGATCATTTCGTTCATTCTGCCGGCATATCTTGCCGTGCTGGTCGCCGGAGCCAAGGGGTTGCGACGAAGCTGGCGGGCCGCGCTGGTCGCAGGAGGCAGCTTCGCCGCCGTGCAGTGCCTGGTTTCGAACTTCTGGGGACCGTACGCGACCGACCTGCTGAGCGCGCTGGCTTCCATCGCTTCCGTGGTCATTTATCTGCGGATCGCCGGCCGGCCGCGATCAAACGAGACGCCGCTCTCGCCGCGGTCAAATGAGCGGGAAAGACTCTCGACGGCAAACGTTCTTTCCGCGTGCCTGCCGTGGGCGCTGCTCTCGCTTGTCATCATTCTTTGGTCGTACTTCAAGCTGTTTCAAGCAGGCCAAATCCGCATTCCCATTCCGCAGTTGAACAACGGGGTTTTCATCACGCTCTACCAGAAGCCCTACGCGGCCATCTACGCCTTTCAACCGCTGACGGCCGGGACCGGCATTCTGGTCGCGATCCTTCTCACGGCGATCTGCTTTCAAGTACGGCCGGGCGTATTTCTGAACACCGGAGCGAAGACTCTCCGCCAGCTCAGGCTGCCGGGGCTGACGGTGCTTTTCATCGTTGCCCTCGCATACCTCTATAACTACTCGGGAATGGCGTACACGCTGGGCGCCGCCGTGGCCCATGCGGGCGCGATCTTTCCGCTGGTGAGCAGCTTTCTGGGCTGGGTGGCGTGCTTTCTGAGCGGAAGCGACACCGCCTCGAACCTGCTCTTCGGCAATTTGCAGGTGGCCGCCGCGCACCAGCTGCATCTGAATCCGCTGCTGCTCGCGGCGACGAACTCTTCGGGCGCTGTGGCGGGCAAGATGATCTCACCGCAGAACATTGCCATCGGCGTCACAACGGTGAAGCTGATCGGCCAGGAAGGCAAAGTGCTGCACAGCACCTTCTGGCATAGCGTGCTGCTGGCGGCGCTGATCGGTCTCATCGCCTGCTTGCAGGCGTACGTGGTTCCGGGAATGGTGCCGTGACCGCGGGCGCAACGAAAGTGGATCGGTCTGCCATGCGGCGTTTGGGCAAGCAGTTCGCGAAGGCTCGCCGGCCGCTGGAAAATCGCAAGCGAAATGCCGATAGTAGGAGCGAATGCCGCAGGGAAAGGAGATCGCCTGCGCGCCGCGCCGTCTTGTCGCTGGGCTTAAGATCGAAGTCACCCCGAATTCATAGGGCAATCGGGTGAAGAGGCTCATAGGATTCGCCGGCGTAGCGAGACGAGACGCCGGAGAATGCCGGAATGATTTCCATCAGAAAATATCTCGACGCCAATGGGCCCGCGCCGGTCGATGGCAGCGCGCAGCCCGAAGACGTATCCGCTGCCACGCTGGAATGTTATCGCGCCGTGCTGCTGGCAATGGGAAAAAGCGCGGCCCAGGTCTGCGCGGGATTCGGCAGCGACCTCGAAACCAGCCTGCAAGGGATCGAGCAGCGTCTCGCGTACGAGCAATCTCCACAGCACTTGCGGCAGTCCGAGCAACTCGTCGAAGTCCATCTGCAGGAATGGGGAACCCGTGCGTCGGTGCATTTCAAGGCGCAGGCCCATGTGGTCAAGGAGCTGTTCGTCGCCCTGGCGCGAACCGCCGAGTCGGTCGGCAGCCGCGATCAGCGATTCTCGTGCCAGTATCACGAATTGGTCGGACGGCTGGAACGGATCGCCGATCTCGACGACCTGACGCAGATCCGCTCGTCGATCATAAAGAGCGCCGGTGAGCTGAAGAGCAGCGTCGATCAGCTCACCCGGAATCATCAGCAGTTGGTGGACCAACTGCGAGCCGAAATCTCCACCTACGAAGCCAAGCTGAAATCGGCCGAGCCGCTCGCCTTCAAGGACGAATTGACCGGCATGGCCAACCGCCGGATTCTGGAAGAGCGCATCCGGCTGAATATCGAGAATGGCCAGGAGTTCTGCATCGTCATGCTCGATGTGAACCAATTGAAAGAAGTGAACGCGAAACACGGTAGGGAAGCCGGCGACGATCTGCTCAGGCAATTTGCCAAGGAACTGCGTATGAATACGCGGTCGAGCGACCTGGTGGGCCGCTGGGGCGGCGGCGAGTTCATTATCGTGCTTGCCGGCAGCCTGCAATCGACCAAGGCCTACATGGCGCGGTTGCAGGATTGGGTTTTCGGCAAGTACACGGTTTCGGAGCCGGGCCGTCGAGCGCTCGAAATTCGCTTGGATGCATCGGTGGGAGCGGCGGAATGGCGCGCGGGCATGAGCGTGGAGCAGTTGGTTGCCGAGGCCGATTCTGCCATGTACGTTGAGAAAAATCGCTCGCAAGCGAAGAGCGGGTAACGCCGACGCAACAGGACGCTGAAAAAACCGGCTTATGAGCCGCCTTGAAAGCGTGCGGCTTTCAGCCGCAGCCTCGCCTGGCGGGCGCCCATCGTTGGTTCACCGGGGAATCTTGAGATGAGCGGCGAAGGGCGGAACCTGCGCGTAGGCGATGTGCAGGTCGGGAGAAAAGGAAGCGACCTTCATTTCGTAGGGCGAGAAAAGCGTGGCCAGCGCCTGCGATGAATAAAGCGAGATATGGCCGTTGCGGGGGCCGGCGTACCACCAGTTGAGGCCGATCGTCTCGAACTCCGCCGGCTGCACGAGGGTTGAAAACAGGATCGCGCCCGGCTCCTTCATGAGAGACACCATCGTCGCCACGGTGCTCTTCGGAGACGGGACGTGCTCCATCACTTCGAAGCAGGTGACCAGATCGAATTTGCCGTCCGGCATCCGGTCGAAGCTGGTGAAGGGATCGTAAGTCGCCGCGGAGAATCCGTGCTCGCGAAGCCGCGCGGCGAAGAGACCTTCGCCTCCGCCATAGTCGAGAATGGAGAGCGATCCTTGTGCTCCCGGGAACGATGAGACAATCAACTTCGCGTTTCCCGAAGGGCGGAGCTCCGCAGAATCTGGATCGACAACGGCGTAATCGCTGTTGTAGATGTGCCGGCGGAATGCGTCCTGGTCCCACGCGTCGAATGCGGTGGTGAAAGCAAAGCCGCAGTTGCGGCACCGCCGGTAATAGATGGGATAGCCCGAGAGGGCTAGACGCCGGCCCTGCGCTTCGATGCAGCTCTTGTGAAAGTCCACAACGCCGAAGAGCGGACTCGGCCCCGCGCACACCTTGCATTCGATGGGGCGAGGATCGGCTGCCAGAACGCGTTCTGTCATGGGCACGAAAGTTCGAAGAATGGTTCCATTCGCGTGGGTCGTCGCGCCTGCCTGCCGCGAGCCTGCCAAAGCATGGCCCATAATACATCGAAAGGCATAAACCACTCGATGAGCAAGCCGCAAACATTGGCGGGCCGATTCTCCCTTACCGGCTCTTCGACGATCGCAACGCTGCTGGCCAAAGCGATCAAGGAACATCAGGCCGGGCGGATGGAAGAAGCCAAACAATCCTACCTCCAGATCCTGGCCATCGACGTCAAGCACGCCAAGAGTCTCTACGGTCTGGGGCTCATCGCGCTTCAGGCCGGCAACTACCATGGCGCTGCTCGTTTGATCGCGCGGGCGATCTCGTCCAACGGCAACGATCCCGCATTTCATGCGAGTCTAGGCGCGGCCTTGCGACCACAGGGAAAGAACGACGAAGCTCTGGCTGCGTATCGGCGCGCGCTCGCGCTGCAGCCGGATTTCGAGGAGGCGCACTTCAATCTCGGCAGCATCCTGCTCGAGCAAGACCAGCTCGAAGGAGCAAAGTCTCATCTTGAAAGTGCGCTGGCGCTGCGCCCGGATTGCGGAGAAACACATCACGTCATGGGCATGCTCCTGGCAAGGGAAGGCAAACCCGAAGAAGCGGCAGCAAGCTACCGGCGGGCGATCGAGCTAAAGCCAGATCTTATTGAAGCACTCAACAATCTGGGCAATCTGTGCTCGAAGAGCGGAAAGCACGAAGAAGCGATTGTCTGCTATGAACGCGCTCTCGCTCTCGCGCCCGGATTCGCCGAGGCCCACAACAATCTGGGCGCGGTTTACCGCGATCAGGGCAAGCTGGAGCACGCGGTTGCCTGCCATGAACGAGCGCTGGCGCTGAAGCCGGACTACGCGGAGGCCCATACAAACCTGGGGATCGTTCTGCGCGATCAGGGCAAGCTGGAGGAGTCGGCTGCCTGCCACCGGCGCGCCTTGGCTCTCCGGTCGGATTTCGCCGAGGCCTACAACAACCTCGGCAACACGCTGCGCAGCCAGGGACGAGTGGGTGAGGCCGGAAAAAGCTACGAGCAGGCGCTGGCCCTCGATCCAGGCAGCATCGAGGCGCGGTGGAATCGCGCGCTTGTTGCCCTGCTTCAGGGAGACTACGCGAGCGGATGGCGCGACTACGAGATTCGATTCAGGCGTAGGCGAAACGTGCCGCGAAGCTTCCAACAACCGCTCTGGCGCGGAGAGCCTCTCGGCGGCGCGACAATTCTTCTTCACGCCGAGCAGGGGTTAGGTGACACGATCCAGTTCCTGCGTTATGTATCCGCGGTACAGGCTGCCGCCGGCAGCGTGATTCTCGACGTTCCGGCCAGCATGATGCGTCTGGCTGAGCAAATCCCCGGCGTAGCGGCCGTTGTCAAAACAGGAGATCCCCTGCCAGAGTTTGCGTGGCATTGCCCCCTGATGAGCTTGCCGCTAGCCTTCGGGACGACGCTCGAATCCATCCCCGCGGAAGTGCCTTATCTGACCATTCCCGAAGAGGCGCTCGGCCACGCTAAGACGCTTCCCTGGCCAAGCGAGGGTCTTCGTGCTGGCTTGGTCTGGAGCGGCAATCCCCGATACGTCGAAGACCGCATCCGCTCCATTCCCTTCTCTGCCTTCGACCCGCTGCTCGATGGCGATTCGGCCCGGTTTTTCTCGCTGCAAATGGGTCCGGCTGCCGAACATCTGGCGCCGGCGCAATCGCGCGTGACCGACCTGCAATCGGCAATCAAGGATTTTGCCGACACGGCGGCGCTGATTTCCCAGCTCGACCTGGTCATCACCGTCGATACCGCCGTGGCTCACCTCGCCGGCGCGCTGGCCAAGCCGACGTGGGTGCTTCTCCCGTTTGCGCCCGACTGGCGCTGGCTCACCA
>JASHTH010000834.1 GCA_030040655.1 Acidobacteriaceae bacterium
CCAGGCGGCGAGAACCTCCTCAGGCGCAGGATATTTCTCCGGCTCGACAATCGCCGATCCGCGGGCAAAAAGTTCAAACCACGGCCGCGTCCAAGTCTGCTCGAGGTTCCGCAGCACCATGGAACGCGCCCAGACCAGATGGCCGGCGATCCAGAGAAGGCTGTTGGTGGTTTGGTTCGGACGCAGGAGCCACTCGCTTGGCTGGATTCCGGAATAGCTCTTTTCGAGGAGGTTGGCGTTCTGGCGGAATGATGCGGCCGCGAATGCGAGCTGCGAAGGCATAGGCATGAGAGACGCTCCCTGGTCAGGGAGATGTCGCTCGTCAAGTGCCGGTCGAATTTTCTTTTTCGGGCCCGGCTCAGGTTCCATTCGGCGCTGCCTACGCCTGGCTTTCCGTCAACCCTCCGGGAAGGATGGGGGCCCAGGACGGCCGAATGCGAGCGAATTACCGCTCACGCCCCTTTTTTGCACCAGTCGAGGACGCGCAGCGCCCGCAGCGTATTCCACCGGCTAGGCTGTTCGTCGCCGTCCTCAAGTGGAAAATAGATCATTCCCGGATGCGTGTTTTCCAGCACCCAGGCGCCGTTGGCTTGCCGCTTCGATTGGAGGAGACGAATGGCGTCGTCCATGCGGGGATCCGGAGGCGCACCGGCCGAACGAAAGTAGTCCAGGCTGCGCAGTACGTCATAGTGCCAGCGAATGGGAAAAGAGAACTGCAGCCAGGATGAGTTCACGACTTCGCCCGAGCTCTTGCGCCGGAACAGCCCTCTGGCGAGAAGATATTCCTCTCCGCGAAGCCGTGCGGCGACGGTTTCCGGCGATCCTCCGGTTGCCATCTGGTGCGCGAGAAGGCCCTCCAGGACATTGAGGGTGGTCGCGAACGATGAGCGAACCGAGCCGTTCTCGGTCTCGCAATTCCAACCGCCGTCCTCGAGTTGCTCGCCGAGCAGGCGATCGACCACCGCGTCCATATTCTGCCCAAAGTAGACGCCTATCTTGACCACCCTGCCGTTGATACACGGTTCCACTTCGCCGCTGAAAAACGGCTGTCCGGCGTGTTCCCATCGGCAGCCTGCATTTACCGCATCGATGGCGTTCTGAACCCGGTCAGAATGTGGATCGATCCCGAAATCGACCAGAGTTTGAAGTGTCGGCAGCGTTGAGATCCAAGGCTGGCCCTGGTTCTCCCGTCGCCAATTTCGGCTGTTGGCCGGGAAACATGCACCGCCAGCCCATTGGCCATCTTCACCCTGCAAAGCCAGCAATCTGGCTCCCCAGCCCTCCGTAGCCGTGCGTTCGCGTTCGGCCGCGACGACCTGGGATGGCGCCCGGGCAAGATCGTGCAAAACCTGCCATCGAATCGCGGGATCGGAATCCAGAAGCCAGTCCAAGACTTCCGTTTTCCCACGCGGCTGTTGTTGATAGAATCGGTTAACGCTCTCGGAAGTCACCTAGGTTATTTTGCCTGAATCACGAACAGGGCGGAGTGATCACCGCCTCGCTCGCTTCCGAATCGGCTCGCGAGAAAGCCCCGGTTTCACTCCACCGGCCGCGCTTTGCCGTTCTGCAGACTCTGGTCGATGATCGACCGCACCTCGCGGTCGGCCTCGTGCGCTATTCGGCCCTGTTCTGCGCCAAGCCGGCCCTGCCGGGCGCCGAGCTCGCCCTGCTTTGCGCCAAGCTCGCCCTGCTCCTCGCCGAGCTTTCCCTGCAGGTCCCCGATCCTGCCCTGAAGGTCGCCCAGCCTTCCCTGGATGTCCCCGATCTTGCCTTGGATATCGGCGAGCTCTTCCTGGGTAATCGTACCGCCCTGCTTGGCTCTCAGTTTCGCGATCGCCTCGTTCAACGCAGCGATTTCTTTCGAGACGTCGGGCGTGGGAACGCTGGCCTCTTCCTGCTTGCGTCCTAGCGCTTCCTGCTGGCGGCCGAGCTCCTCCTGCTGCTTGCCCAGCTCTTCCTGCTGGCGGCCCAGCTCCTCCATCGGCTTGTACATCGCCGCGATCCGGTTCACGATAGCCGGATCGTCGACGACATACGATTTGCCGTCGTGCTCAAACCAGAGAAACGGGCCATGCGCGGCGCGCCGGGCCTTTTCGATCTGCTCGCGCATGTCGCCGCCCGACCAGTTTCCGGAAAAGTTCAGGTGCTTGTTGTCGGGTCCCATGACCAAGGCATACGACTCGCCTTCGGAGTTGAAAGAGTAGGCATAGTCGTCGCCGTAGCCGCTGCTTGAGTAACTGCGGCCGTGTCCGCTGTTGGTGACGGTCAACGACTGTCCGGCGCCCACCGTCACCTCGTCGTCGTCGGATGTCGAGGGCTGTTCGGGAGGCTCAGAAGGCGCCGGCGTCGCGGATGCGCCCGGCGGGAGTTGCGTGACACCCGTCGCGGGCGGCGCGGCGGGAGCGGCAGGCGGAGCCGGAGCAGCGGGCGTATCCTGCGCGGCATCCGGATGCGATACGCCGGAAGCCGGTGCCGACGAGGGTTGCGACGCCGCGGCATCCTGGCCTGTCGCAGCCTGTACGCGAAGGAGGGCCGTCGATGCGAATAACGCTGCGGGAACCAGCAGCACAGCCGCCAGTGCGCGGCTGCGGCTCGAGGAAAAGGCCTGGCGGAAGCTCGAATCGTTGAGCAGCCGCTCGATGCGATGAGAGAGAGAACTGGCGCGCGCCATGGCGACTCCGATGAAAGTGGGGCGGGGCATTCCCGCGAATTCGAGAAGGATTTGGGCATAAGCCGGGCGGCTTTCGGCCTCGCGCAGGGCGGCGCGGTCGCCGAGAGCCTCGCCCAGGTCGGAGAGTTTGTGCCTGAGCCACCAACCCAAGGGACTGAACCAGAACAGGGCGGAGTAAAAACCGGCCGCGAGTTGCAGGTAGAAGTCGCCCTGGCGAATGTGGGAACGCTCATGAGCCAGCACGATGCGCAGCTTCTCCGCGCCCCATTCGTCGTAGCCGGAGGGCAGAACCACGCCGGAGCCGACGGTAACCGGCGACGAGATGGCGCGGCTGGCGCGCACACGCAGCCCCCAGAGATGCGGAACGTCGACCGGCTCGGCATCGAGCCAGAGGCTGATGGCCGAGGTCAGCCCGTAAATGAGGCGCAGGATCAGCACGCCGCAAACGGCGAAGTATATCGCCAGGGCGAGCGCCTGCAAGGTCGGCAGAAGCGATCGGCGCTCGGGGGCATTGAAGCGTTGTGCGGAGGGCGGCGGAGGGGTTTGAATCGTGCTCGTGGGGCCGGAGGCGAGCGAAGCGGAAGCCGCACTCGCGGGTATCGTGGAAGACGGTTGGGCAGCGGGCGCGGAATCGTAATGAATGGCCGAGGCCGGGATCGCGTCGAGCGAGGAGGTCGAAGATGGCGCTTGGCTCGCTGCAAAGGGCGCGGGATTCGCGGCTGCGCTCGACCAGGGAACCGGAAGCGCCAGCGTCATGCGCGCATTCAAGAATTGCCAGCGAACGGCAAGCGGCAGCAGCAGCGGCATGAGGACCGCCGCGGCGAGCACCAGCACCCACGCCGACTTTTGCGCCCGCACGTCGCGCACGCCGAGCAGGCGCAGGCCGGCCCACACGGCGGCGGCCACCAGCAGCCCGCGCAAGGCAATCTCAAGCATTGAAGGAATCACGATTTCGCCTCCTTCTTGGGGTGAGCTGTTCCGTATCGCGCGCTGTCGGCAGCATGATGAGGATCGCTCTTCTGCGCCCCGGCAATGCGATCGGCCAGGCGCTGCAGTTCGGCGCGGTCGAGCATTTTGGAGTCGACCATGCCCACCAGCAGCGCTTCCACCGAACCCTCGCAGAACCAGTCCACAATGCGCTTGACGGCGCGACCGGCGACGCGCTGGCGCGACTCCGCCGGATGGTAGAGAAAGGTGCGGTTGTCGACCGAGTGCGCGAGATAGCCCTTCTCTTCCAGGCGCCGCAAGACCGTCCGCACGGTCGAATCCTTCAAGGGACGGACGAGCTGCTCGCGCACCTGCTCCGCCGTAACCGCACCGGCCCGCCAGACGATGGCGAGAATTCCCCGCTCCAGATCGCCCAGCTCCGCCGGATCGTGGCCCGAATTGCGAGCCGGTCTCGTGTTACGCTCCATAGTGTTACTGACTGTAACACACAAGATCGGTGAGCGCGCAAGTGAATTTTTTGTGGAATATCTCCTCTGGGCTGAGGCACACGCGGCTTGGCAGGGCGGGAAGGGGCCGCTCTGGAAGAAACAGATTCTTCTCCCCAGACGCGCCCTTCGTGTGATACCCTCCCCCCGCAACGAAGGCTCTCTTCCCTTGCCCGTTGAAAACCCGGATTTAAGCCATGGGGCCCCAGATCGACCCTGACCCGGGCCCAGGCTGCTCAACAGGCGGCGCATCGAAACGTCGAGAGGGGACATTCTCCATGAGGCGACTGGCCTTTGCTTTTCGCTTTTCTGTGCGGGAAGGCAAAGGACCTGGTGGCGGTGCGGTTTCCGAATTGCCAGTCGTCTGGCAGTACTGGGGATTCTGGTGCCTGTGAATACCCGGAGGCGGTCGCCCATGAAGCTCATCTCGATAGCTCTTGCAGTTGCAGCCGGCTTTGCACTCTCAAATAGCTGCGCCGGCGCCCAAACCAAGACCGCCGACCTGCCCAATCCTATTGGTGGCGTGAAGGACCTCGCCAATAGGGTTGAGCGGCAGGATGATCCCGGTGCGGATACCCCCAGGGTTCCCCGCCACCCACAAGGACTGTATGTGATCCTGCTGGGACCGACAGAAGTAGAGGACTGGATTTCTTTCGATAACACTGCGTTCTCGGGTTATCTGGCTGCGTTCGCTTGGAGCGATCTCAACCCCAACCCCCCCAACGCAGATTCGCTGCCGAAACCCCTGGATTGCGGCAATCTTCCCGCCTTCAGCAGCACCGACCCCTATGACTGGACTCCTCTCGACACGGTTTTCTGCGCAGCTGCATCGGCGACTCCTCCCAAGACGGTTCCGGTTATCGTGGCTCCAGGCTTCAACTCTCCGCAATGGGTGCTGGACGAGATCAATACCAACTCGTGCGATGGGAAGTTTAAATTCTTGAAGCAGCCTTACTTCGTTCCCCCTAACCCTTTGCCGCCGTTCCCTCCATACCCCACGCCCACCTGCCACCTGGCCTACTTCGGATTCAGTGAGAGTCCGACCCCCATCAAGAATGGTAAGCCGGAGACTCTGGAATCGCCGCTGCCGATGCCCTGGGACGACACCTATAAGCGGGAGTGGGAAGAATTCCTGCGAGCGCTCAACGCCCGATACGGGCACAACCCGGCTTTTGTCTCCATCTCCGTGGCCGGTCCAACAGCGGATTCGGCGGAGATGCTTCTGCCCGGAGTTGGCTCTGAAATCCAGGAGTGGCAGACCATCCTCGAGAACCAGTTTGCCGATCCGAAGTATTGGAACTCGGACCAGGCCATCATCGACGCATACAAGCAGACAATCGACATGTACGGGAGCATTTTCAGCGATATCACGCTCACGCTCACCTTTTGCTGCGAACCCAGGGCAGGCCTGCTGGATTTTCCAGTTTCCTACACCCTCCCGAGCGATGCGGCTCCGTACTGCTCCGGACATCCCGACATGGGTTGCGGGGCAGAATACTCAATCCTCTCCTACTTCATCCAGCAGGGAGTCGGAGGCCCGAACGCCAAGAACGTTGAGGATGACGGGCTGTGGGCCCTTCCGTCGACAGTGCTGGGCACCGGGGGCGTCAAGCTGACCACCGGAAACACCGCCCATACGACGCGAATCATGGGTGGGCTGCAGTCCGGCGGCGCCTTTGCTAAACCTGGCGATACTCTGGCGCAGATCAATGGCTATTGCCCCGACGCCACCGAGGCCGACCCAACCTGCCACACCCTGCAGGCGTTCTACAACACTCTGGCCAATGCGTTTGACGACACTCCGGCCTCTGGGCTCGCTCCACGCCTGTACAACGCCGCCACCGTCCACCTTTTCCCCACTCTCCCCGCGGGTGGAGCAAAGATCGGAACGGAGAGGCTCAATTACCTGGAGTTCTACCCTGGGGACCTGAAGAATGTTGTCGCCGCACCCGCGATCAAGATCGATACCGGAGAGGGCGCCAAACCCTTTTATGGGGGGCAGGACTTGCTGAATCTGGCCAGTAAGGGGCTGGCTCTGACTGCCGAGGAGCCGCTATCCATACCACAATGGGGCTTTGTCGTCCCTTAGGATTTGGCCGCCACTGAAACGATTTCCGCACGAACTCAGCGATGTTTTCGCCAACCAGTTCACACGTGGGGGATCGAGAGAACATAGGAGAGATTTTGTCGTGAAGCTCATGTCATTAGTTTTCTCTGGCGCAATCTGCGCCACATTCTTGAGTATCGGCGTCAGCGCCCAAACCGATTCCGTTGAAGGAGCGGCGAATTCCATCTCCGTGGCGGCGCCGCAGGGCGATCCGGTTGCTGGAACCTTCGTCGTTCCCCGGTCTCCCAAGGGCGTTTTCGTCATCTTTGGCGACACCAATAGTGCGCCCACGAACATCAAGACTCTTTCGGACATCCAAACTCTTATCGAAGAGCACACCGCCTTTTCAGGGGTGATGGTATTTGCGAACTGGAACCTGCTGAACCCGAATGCTCCCACCTCCGAGGAGCTTCCCAAGCCGCTGGATTGCAGCAAACCTGCCACCTACACGAGTACCGACCCCTACGATTGGACCTTTCTGGACTCTGTTTTTTGTTTGGCCACGTCTTCCAGTCCTCCCAAGACCGTATACCTAACTGTGACCCCCGGTTTCAGCACGCCGCAATGGGTCATGGACGAGATCAATACCAACTCCTGTGAAGGGAAGTTCAAGTTCTACAGCGAGCCCTATCTGGTTCCTCCCAACAAGATTTCCTTGCCCCCGGATCCCACGCCCACCTGCCACCTAGCCTCCTTTCCCAATCTGGAGATAACGGGAAAACCGGTATATATCGGCACTCCGCCCGTACTTCAAGTCAGTTACGGGCCTATGCCGTTGTTCTGGGACTCGACCTACAAGAGCGCCTGGGAAACGTTCCTGCGCGCGCTCAACGCCAGATACGGAAAGAACCCATCGTTTGTGGCCATCGCCATCGGCGGACCCACGTCGTGGACAGACGAGATGCTCTTTCCAGGAAGTGCTGCCGATATCGCGGAGTGGAGCACCATCCTCAAGAACCAATTTGCCGATCCGAAGTATTGGGATTCCGACCAGATCTTTATTGAGGAGTGGGAACGCGCCATTGATATGTACGGGGAGATCTTCAGCGGCACCACGCTGGTCTTCACCATGGCCGGCGGCCCGCCCGATTTTCCCGTCCCTTACAGGCTTCCGCCTGGGGCAGAGCCGTATTGCGCCGGTATGAAGACCATGAACTGCGGGGCTGTTTACTCGGTCCTGTCCTACTTCGAACAGCCGGGGATCGGTGGCCCGAACGCCCGGGCCGTGGAACAGGACGGACTGCACGCGGAGCCGGAGACGTGGTTGGGCCTTCCCGCAGTGAAGAGGGTGGCCGAGGACACAGCCCAATCGACGCGAATCCTGGGCGGAAA
>JASHTH010000835.1 GCA_030040655.1 Acidobacteriaceae bacterium
TAATCGCCTCATTGCAGCGCAATTGGAAAAGAGTTGGGAAGGCACATTGCGCCGCGTTGAGGCCTGCCAGACGCGACTTGATGAAATGTGCACGTCTACGCAGGAAAGCGCTGCTGCCCCGGACTTCACCGGGCTTGCCGAAGATCTTGAAGCGGCATGGAATGCTCCTGGCGTAACCACGCGCGCACGCCAGCAACTTGTGAGAGCGTTGATTACCGATATCGTCGCGGACGTGAATGAAGAGGCGCGAGAAGTAATCTTGACTATCCACTGGCAAGGGGGACAGCACTCGCAACTGCGGGTACGCAAACCAAGGACGGGCGAACATAGCCGTCGTACCACTGAAGAGGCGCTTGCGGTCATCCGAAGCATGTCTTGTCGATGGTCCGACCAAGATATAGCCGCATCACTAAATCGTATGGGCATTCGTACAGGGCAAGGCCTGACCTGGAATGCGCACCGCGTGCGCTCTCTACGCTGTGTGCATGGTATCCACGCCTATCGTTCCGCCGAGAAGAACGGCGAGTGGCTGACGATGTCTGAAGCTGCCAAGCTGGTTGGCGTGACCAATCACATAATCCGGCGTCTGATCAAGGAGCGCATTTTACCTGCTCAACAGGTTGTACCCGACGCTCCATACCAGATCCGAGCCAGCGACCTACAAAGTGAAGCAGTAAACGCGGCTATCGCCCGAAAACATCGCCCGTGTCGGGTTGGCGCGGAGGGCCAACTCCCAATGTTTATCAGTACTTCAGAAGGAGGGGCACAATGAACGCCCCATCGCGACTGGACGCAGCGCCCTTTCGGCGATGAGGTTGTCGAGCTCGATGCGGCCATCATCGAGATAGCGAGAAAGTGAGTCCCAGAGGCTGAGCGCATAGCGAATGGCGGCTGCGGTCTCCGATTTAGGCGCCAACTGCAGTCTGGAATCTTCCAGCCATCTGCGCATGGACTCAAACAGGGGCCTGGCGCGAGCGTTGCGGACCTGGCGCCGCTCTTCGGCGGGACGGCCTCTGATCTGTTCTTCGATCTTGTAAAGAGAACGAATGCGCTCTACTGCCTGGGTCGCAATCGGCGACTGATGAGCGACCACCAGATCGAAGAACTTGCGACGGATGTGCGCCATGCACGGAGCTTCCTGAATGGCTCCGGTGGCGTAGAGCTTGTTGAAACCGGCAAAAGCATCCGCCTGAAGAATGCCGCTGAACTTGGCCAGATGCCTCTGGGGATGTTCTCCCTTGCGGTCGGGCGAATAAGAGAACCAAACCGCGGGCGGAGCAGTGTCGCCGGATGGACGGCTGTCGCGGACGTAGGTCCAGAACCTTGCGATCCTGGTTCTTCCTCTGCCGGGTTCAAGGACTGGAAGCGGCGTGTCATCGCCGTGCAGCTTGTCCGTACTCATTACATAGCGGCGGAGAGCTTCAACTAATGGGTCCATGAGCTTGCTGGCTTCGCCGACCCAACGCGCCAGAACAAATCGATCCAGATCTACACCCTCTCTGGCGAAGATCTGAGCCTGTCGATACAGAGGGACATGGTCAGCGTACTTGGACGTGATGACGTGCGCGAGCATGCTGGGACCAGGAAGACCGCGATCGACCGGCCGGGACGGCGCTGCAGCCTGCACCACGGAGCAGCAACGAGAGCAGCTGAACTTGGGACGCACGTGACGAATAACGACGAAGCTTGCCGGTATGTACTCGAGCATCTCCGAGACATCTTCGCCAAGATGGCGCAGGGGCCCGCCGCAGTCCGGGCAATGCTTCCCGTCCGGAAGATGCGTGTGCACTTCACGGCGAAGATGTTCAGGAAGAGCGCGGCTCTTGCGAACAGAGGATGGTTGCGGTCGGGCAGCGGCACGCTGCGAGGGTTGCTCTGCCGGATCACTCACACGTTCCTGGTCAATCAGGCTCAGGGATAGCTGTTCATCCGATGCGGTTGACCGTTCCGAACTGGGTCCGTAGTGATCTCTTCTCAGCTTGAGAACCATCAGTTCCAAATGCTCGATGCGATCTCTGCACCTGGAGACTGTTGCGCGAAGAGAGCCGCGATCCATCTGGTCCAGATCGTCGTCGCGGCTGCTGCTCATCATTACGCGCAGTATGCCACAATGCACTATTTATGAAGCATAAAAGAATGAGTAACTGAGTGGATAACTAGGCCGATAACCTTAGACCGCCATCGGCGGCGCAAAGGTGCGTGTAGGCGGGCGCCAATCGATGCCCTCGCACAACATCGACAGTTGCGCTCTGGTCAGAGAAATCGTTCCACCCTCGGCCTGCGGCCATACGAAACGGCCGCGATCCAGTCTCTTCTGAAACAGACAAATCCCCTCGCCATCATGGAACAGAATTTTTATCAGATCACCTCTGCGACCCCGGAACACATAGACCTCTCCGCTCAGTGGACTCTGCTCCAGTGAAGTCTGCACCAGACCACTCAGACTCGTGAGTCCGCGACGCATGTCGGTTATACCGGCTACGATCCAGATCCGCCGGTTGGCTGGAATCATCCGCGCAGACTCTCGAGTACCTCGCGAACGATCTCGGCACTGACTTGGCCTTCCACACTGACCAAGGCCCGGCCCGGAATCTCAATGTTGATCGTGACGTTCGACGACACAGCCAAACCAGGCTCTTGCGTCGACTCCTCACTGACGGAAACCGGCAGCAGTCGCACTGCAGTTCCGCTCTCGACAGCCGGCTCCAGTTGTCCGTTGAGATAGAGCTTGCGCCAGCCAAAGAGCTGGTTCGAGTTCAATCCGTGCTGACGGGCCACGACCGCAACCGAATGAGGCGACCTGAGCGCCTCTTCTACGATCTTCCGCTTCTCCTCGATCGTCCTGAAGATCCGCTTGGCCGGTACGCGACCATCTGTCTCACGCTCCACACTCGCTCCCGGAAGGCTCGGTCTCAGCCACAGCCTCACTTAGAGCTTCACCCATCCCGCCCAACTCGTACAGACGGCCAGAAAACCACGCTTACCGCCCAAATCAATTTGATCAATTTGATCTTGCCCACAACGGCACGGGACCGATGGTAAGAGAGGTGTTCTTCGACTGTCGGTGTAGAATCGAGTCGCTTTAGGTTGCCAAGAGGTCATGACTGCAATGAACAGGCTCTTGCTCCTGCTTTTTCCTCTTGTCGTGTTGGCTACTCCCTTCGCGGCCAGCCTTTTTGCGGTACCCCGTGACGAAGAGGGAGTACGCCGGGCTGTGAGCGGTTTTGTGGACGCGTGGAACCGACACGACATGGAAGCCTTCGGGAAGCTCTTTGCGCCCGATGCCGATTTTGTCAACGTAGCGGGAGAGTGGTGGAAAGGTCGACAGACCATCCAGATGCGTCATGCCTACGCCCACGGCACCGTCCCTGCCGGTGCGCCCGGGGACCAGCAGAGGTACTACGGAATCTTCAAATCCAGCACTCTCCGGTTTACTCAGATCGACGTGCGTTTCCTGCGCAAGAATGTAGCCGTCGCCCACGTAAGCATGGAGCTGCTCGGCGACGCCCGCACGCCCGATCCGCGGCACAGTGTGGCCACGTTTGTGTTGACCCGGCAGGGCGGTGCATGGCTGATCGCCGTTGCTCAAAACACAGAGGTCAATCGCACCGTCACATGAGTCCATGGAGGTCCTATTGGTTTGGGCGTTACTTCCGTATTGGCGGTGATACACCCACTTCGACCCGTTCACAGCAATGCTCTGGATTCAATATCGATCAGTTCGTCCTCTGAATAATCCGCTAGAAACTTTCCGTGGATTCGAAGGCCTTTCTCGATGGCAATGACGCCAAGCATCGCCCGAACATCTTCCGCGTTTCCGGCCCCCAATACTTCTGTGGCACCGAGTTTCGCCAGTTCCCTAATTGCGAGAAAGTACTCATCCGCAATCCATCGCGGAACGTCCGGGTTCTTGCCTTCCTTGCGTGCCAGATCAATGATCGCAACAATCGCGTAGGTATTCCACTCAGTCACGCCCCGTTCTCGATAGCTCTTGACGAGAAATGGGACCGCCGCAAATGAAGCTTCGCCAACGTCCCCTTGATGGTGAAGTTCATCCCAAAGCTCTCGCCAGACCGCTGTGGGATCGCTGTCGTTTTCGAGTCTCTTGAGCAATGGCCGTGGATCGAAGGGGGTTCCGTATCCACCGGTCATATTCGACCAACGGGCGTCGTCAAAGCTCATCATGGGAAGCGAATATAGCATCCGGGCGTGTCGGGTGACATCTCAGCGTGCAGCTCGCCTTCTGCGCTGATAGGCTGCGACCTTTAGCTTGTTCCCGCAAATGTTCATGCTGCACCAGCGACGTGAACCCTTCTTACTGGTGTCAAAAAAATGAACGACGCACGCCTCGCATTTGCGGATGCGATGGCTCTCCGGCTCGCTCAGCAAATCTGCAGCTCCGTCGAAGAAGAGAGCCCACAGGTCCGACGGCGCCTTCAGCTCAAAGAGTGGCTCCCGGCAGATCCGGCCCCCGCGCTCGCGGAGCACCGAAGCTGCAGGATGCTGGACCAGTCCGGCATTTACCAGGAGGACGAACTGTTCTGAAGGTGTAAGACCGCGTTCCATCCGAAGTACCTCAGCTCGTAGCCCCTCTCGGAACGCAATCAGGTCTTTGAGAAACGAGACGGCTTCCGGCGAGTGCCGCCAGCTTCGCAAGAGGCTCTTCATCTTTCCGGAGCGCACGATTCCCGATGCGATCAACCACCGCTCGAGGGCCTGAATATCTGGAAGAAGCTCCGTCGGGCCCTCAGCCAACACCTGTCCTCCGCAAAAATCAAATCCGCAGCTAAGCGGCAGATCGTTCGAGCGCATATTCATGGTGAAGTCCGCCCAACACAGCGGTTGAAGTGACTCGTTCTTCGTCGTCAAAGCAGTGACGATGCATCCGAGTCGGCGGTACCGATCGCTGATCCGGAATTCCAGGCCCCAGGCTGGAGTGCGGGCGGCCTCGTTTGTAATGTGAGACCTGTGCTTCGTCAAAATGCCGAACATTTGCTGAATCAGGCAGTTGGAGCGTTCACGCTGGATGAGCGAATTGATGTGAAAATGGAGTATGTTACGTCCGCTATCGCTTCTCCTAACGCTGGCCAATGGGCTCCTGCGCTCTCGCCACGACCTCCTCATGGAAAATCTAGCGCTCCGGCAGCAGCTTATGATGTTGAC
>JASHTH010000011.1 GCA_030040655.1 Acidobacteriaceae bacterium
GGAGAAGGACAGGAATCAAAGTAATCGGGACCAGGAGAAACGCCGGAACAACGCTTTGCAATGCGACAAAGTTATGCCTGGCCTCGCCTCGCGGAAGCACCTGGTATCCGGCACGATCATAGTCCTCGCGATACATCCAGGCAATCGCCATAAAATGTGGAAACTGCCAAAGAAAGAGCATCGAATAGAGCAGCCAGGCTTCAAAGCTCAACTTGCCTGATGCAGCGGCCCAACCAATCAGCGGCGGAGCGGCTCCTGGCAGGGCCCCGACCAATGTGCATAGCGGCGTTATCCTCTTAAGTGGAGTGTAGATCGCCAAATAGCTGACGAGCGTTAGTCCGGCGATCAGACTCGACAGCGCGTTGACAGCCAGGGCAAGATAAGCAGCGCCCCCCACTGAAACAAGAATCCCAAACCACAAGGCGTGAACCGGGGAGACGCTTCCGGTAACGAGAGGCCTTCGCGATGTGCGGCGCATCTGAGCATCGAACCGGCGTTCGATGACCTGGTTGAGCGCCCCGGTGCCGCCGGCTATCAGCAATGAACCGAGTAGGGTATGAATGAGCAGAGCATACGAAAACGTTTCGAGAGT
The DNA here is from genome assembly GCA_030040655.1 of Acidobacteriaceae bacterium. GTDB lineage: Bacteria > Acidobacteriota > Terriglobia > Terriglobales > Acidobacteriaceae > Telmatobacter. The sequence goes on from JASHTH010000011.1 coordinate 593, forward strand.
GGCAGGCCGCGCCAGGCAGAAGCTCACAAACACCGTAATCGCAATGAGAAAATTTACATCGGGTTTGGTTAATGCCCAGTAGTCGACTAGAAAATGACTCTGGGTTCTTCTGCGCGGTTCTGCTCTTGCCGGCAACGCGATTCTCGCAACTGTCGCTTCGGATTCCATCGTTACACTGCCTCTCAGTTGATATGGGGCATTCCGGCCGGCGACGCGATGGGCAAATGGGGCACGTCAAATTCCTGCCTTGGTATTGCGGAAGAGGAGAGAATTCGCGTAACCACCCCCAATGCAGTCAGCAGGAATACCATCGATCCGCACACCCACATGAAAGCACCGGCTGCAATCTGATCGTCGAGTGCACTCAGCCCGAATGGGCGCGGAATTTCGCCATAACTCGGATAGAGCAGCCGCCCCGAGAAGCAAAGGAAAGCCGAGACTCCCGTGTTGACAACGTCGGCGAGCAAAAGATAAGGAATCAACAACCAGCGCGACTGCGCCGGATGGCTCGGCCACGGCTGGATGATAGGCCACCAGAAGATCAGGTTCGTGATGAAAAAGCAGGCGTGCTCGAAGTTGTGCCAATTCTCCGAAGCGAGGGCGAACTCGTAGGCACGCGGAATGTGCCAGCCGATGTACGCGGCATTCATGGCGAGCCACGCAACGCGGGGGCGGGTAAGAAATCGCCCGGCGGCGTGAAATATACGCGCGACGAACAGCGGTCGCAGTAAACGAATCACCCACCGGGGCAGGCCGCGCAGCATGGGAACGACAGGCGCTCCGAGGACGATGAGCGGCGGGCCGACGGACATGAGCACAAAATGCTGGGCCATGTGCATGAACAGCAGCGATTCACTGAATGTATCGAGCGGAGAAGCGACGGCCACGAACAGTGCTGCGATGCCGCCGAGAAATACCACAAGCCGCCATATGGGAAACTGCGCAGGACGCGTGCGCCGGATGCGCGCCCAGCCGCGCACATAAATCATCGCCGAGAGCGCGAGCTCAGAGGTCACGATCCAGGGAATATCCCAGCGAGTGAAAAGGTCCGCCATCGTTGTTGAATCGATCATGGGACCCTCGAGGTGTCGATCACGGCGTTGAGCCTTCATTTGCCCTTAGACTGCTTGCCTCCCCTGCGCTGTCTGCTGCCTGCGACGCTTCGACGGTGCGTCGCGAGGCGTCGTACGCCGGCGGCTCGTTGGCCGGATGCAGGGTTTCCAGGAATCTGACCAGAGCTTCGATCTCCGATGGAGACAGGTTCTTGCCATAGGCCGGCATATTGCCGCCGCCCGTTACCACTTTGAAGCGCATTTGGTCGATGGTGAGCCGCGTAGCGACCGCATCGAGGGCGGGGCCGCGCTCGCCGCCCGACCCGCCAACGGAGTGGCAGTTGCGGCACTGCTTGGCCTGGAAGACCACGGCGCCCTGACGCGCGAGCGGCGTCGCGTCATGGATGCGATTGACAGGCAACGGATCGCCGCTCCACGCGCTCATGTGCGGGCTCCATGGAGTTGTGGTACCCAAATGCGTGAGCACGCCAAAGCAAACGGCGACGGTTGAAACCACCAGCACGGCTACCGGGCGCCGGTACCAGCTCTTCTCGCCCTCGGCCGCAACGAGAGGGAGCGCCAGCAAGATGGCGATTGCCAAAAGAGGAACGATGAGAAGAAATGGCGTCTCCATCTGCGGCGGTAAATACGACAGGATGGTGTATATCCACAGGAAGAAGAAATCGGGTTTGGGAACCGTCTGGATGATGGAGGGGTCCGGCTGTCCGCCCGGGCCGAAGGGACCGAACACCATCGCGCACACCGCGACCGCGGCGAGAATTGCGCCCGAGAAGACGAGATCCTTCCAGAAGGCGCCGGGAACGAAGGGAATTCCGTCCGTGTGCGCAAGGTGGTGATACTCCTCCATATACGTCGCGCGCCGGACGACGCGGCCTGGCATGGGCCAATCATTGACGCCCAGCTTCAGCACCATCCACACGTGCAGGAAAACGAAGAGCAGCAGAGTGCCGGGAATGACAAAGACGTGCAGAGCGAAGAAACGCGAGAGCGTTGCTCCGGCAATGATCGGCCCGCCGAGCAACAGATGCACGAGGCCACTGCCAATCCACGGCACGCGGCTCATGATGGATGCGCCGATACCCAGGCCCCAGTAGGCGTCCTGATCGAAGCGGAGAACCTGGCCGGTAAAGGCCATGCCCAGGGTCATGAGCAGAAGAAAGACGCCGAGGATCCACGTAAGCTCGCGGGGGAATTTGTACGCGCCGAAAAGAAACACCTGCGCCATGTGGATGAGGACGATGGCGACCATGAAGTTCGATCCCCATCCATGCAGGGCGCGCAGAAACCAGCCAAGCGGGATCTGGTGATTGAGAACGTTCAGGCTCTGCCAGGCGTGACCCGCCGAGGGAACATAGACCAACGCCAGCAGAATGCCGGTGAAAATCTGCAGGAAGAGCAACGTGAACGCCGCACTGCCAAAGACGTACCACCAGCTTGCAGTCTGGCGCGGCACCTGATGAAGCACGGCTTCCTTGACCGGGCCTTCGAGTTGAAGGCGGCGCTCAAACCATGCATAGATGTCCAGTGCGGTCTGCTTCATCCGCTGCATTTCGAGTCTCCAGGCCTGGTGGAGATGGTGACGAGCTTGGCGGTGTTGGAGAGCGTGGGCATTTGGCCGGCGTCAATCTGCAAGTTGTCGGAGACGATCTTCCAGTTGTAAGTGAAGAGACCGCGCTCGGGAGGGCCGGAGGCGCGCGATCCGTCGGCATAGTAAACGCCGCCATGGCAGGGACACATGAAGAGCTGCGACTGTGGGAACCAGCGTACCGGGCAGCCCAGGTGTGCGCAGTTAATGGCGAAGACCTTGAACTCGCCTGGGCCCTCGCGCCGCACGTAGCAGGCGACATTGTCGGTCTGCCCATCCCATGGATCGGCTGAGGGGTTTTTGTAATTGGCGAGGCGCGTTTCGCCGACGGGGAACTCGTCGAGGGCGCCGAGCGAAACCCACGATTCGTAGCTTGCGTCTTTCCTCCACGGCGCGAGCAGATAGCGGAAGATGGGAACGGCGAGGACTAGGCCGACGGCGCCATTGAGCGCGATGGCGGCTTTGAAGAGCAGCCACCGGCGCGACACAATGCGGGCATCGCCGGACGTGGTCGCCGGATTGACGCCCGACGTCTTTTCCTGCCGGTTGGCTGGATAGGCTGCGTTGCTCATGGTTTCATCTCCCCGTTGGTGTGGCGGCAGCAGGTCGCTCAGGAGAATTGTTCGCTGCTTGCGCGGAATTACGCAGGCTCGCAAGGTAGGCAACAATGGTATCGATGTCCTGAGCGGAAAGAGGCGTTGCAGTCTTTCCGCCGGGCCCGAGATGGCTCCAGTCGGGCTGCCCGATGTCGGGACGGCCGGCGATGATGATGCTGCGCAAAGCCTGGTTCCCGACGAGAGCGAGATAGTCCGGACTGGTGATCTGCTGGCGCGATCGTGCGTGGCACGCAAAGCATCGAGCCTGGTAGGTCTGCTCGCCATCGTGCGCGTTGCCATCCTGCGGTTGCGCGTAGGGCGGCGGCGTGGCTCCGGCAAAGGCGTTGGGACGCCACCACTGCTGACGCATACCGGCGATGAGTGCGTTCACTTGGCGCTCGGTCAACATGCCACCCGCAGATTGCGCGAAGGCTGGCATCTCGGTGCCGGGCATTCCGCCGGAAATCCATTTGCGCAGCGTCGCATCGTCGACGAGCGCCTGGTATTCGGGGTTGGCGAGATCGATCGCCGGGCCGTTCTCACCATTGGCGCCATGGCAGGCGGCACAGTTCTCGCTGTAGAGCGTGGAGAAATCCGTAACTTCGGCCGGGCGTGGAATCGGTCCGGGCGGATCCCCGGGCGAATGCTCACAGCCAGTGATGAGCGCGACAACACAGGCGAGCAGCATCTGAGCCAGGGGGCGCATCAGTGCTTCTCCTTATCTTGCGGCGGACCGGCGTCGGGTCGCGAATCGATCAGGCCGGTTGCTTCAATACCCATGCGTTCAACGAAAGGCATCGACTGGGCAGTGGGAATGCGTTCCTGGCGCGCGACGACGAGGCCGGCGGTCAAACCATAGGTGACCTGCGAGACCAGGAACCATCCCCATGCAATGTGATCGGCAAGGGCGGGGTTGATGATGCCCATGAACGAATGCAGAATGCCCGTCCACAACACGGGTGCGAGAATGCCTCCGAGCAGGACGGGCCGGCGTGGCAGCATCGGAAGCATAGCGCCATAGAGCAAGCCGACGAGCACGCATGTAATGGAGTGGATGACGATGGCGACGAGCAGGCCCTGCCAGTGAAACGCCGCAATGTCCGCCGTGCTCGGATTGCGCCAATGCGCTACACCGGCGCCACCCAGCAGATTGACCGGGTACCAGATGCTGTGTTGCGCGACCAGGCCGTAGATTAGCGCGGGAACGATCATCGCAATTCCGCCGGCAATACCGCCCTTGATGCCGCTGATGACCGGATAGGTTTCGATGGGCAGGTGCGCGCGATGCTCGGGGCTGAGGCGAATATGCTCGACGAGAGCGCGCGAGGTGGCGATTTTGACCGGCAGATCGGCCACCGCGACCTCTTCGTGCTGCTCTACGGGGAGAACCTGGCGAAACCATCCCACGCACCCGGCGAGCACGAGCACGCCGCCTAAAATGCTGATCCCGGCGCTCGTCACCAGGCCGGCGGCAGCCAAAGTGCATCCGAAGGCCAACACCATTGGCCACGCCGTAACAGCGGGCAGGGGTATCTTTCGGCCGCGCGCGAATTCGCTTTTAGGATGAAGTGTCTCCGCCATCGACTCACCGCCCCACGATGTAGACAACTGTGAAAACCACGACCCACACCGCATCGACAAAGTGCCAGTAGAGCGCGAAGACCTGGATGCGCTCGGCGTGCCGCTCCTCCACGCGACCGGCAAGCGTAAATGCCATGATGATGGAAAGCCCGATGAGTCCGACAATGACGTGCGTTGCATGCAGGCCGACAAGCGAATAAAAGGTGGTGCCAAAGAGATTCGTCCGGATGGAGAGGCCGTCGTCAAAGATCAGCCTGCGCCACTCCCTTGCGGTTCCGGTGATGAACTCGATTCCGAGCAGGATGGTGGCAGCCCACCACAGCCCGAATGCGCGCAAACGGCCGTGCCGGATGGCGTGCTCGGCAAAGATGATGGTTGCACTGCTCGACAGGAGACAGATGGTGTTGAAGATCGGAATGTTGAGTATTTGCGGCGTGGGGCCATAGGTGCTTCGGCCGATGTAATACACGTAGGCGACCACGAAGATCGTGAAGATCGCCGACTCACCGATAATGAGCGCGAACATGCCCACGCGGCCGCGTGAAGGCAGGCGCCAGGTTTCATCGGCGAATATCGGGACGGTACTCATCGCTCGTACTTCCAGTCCGGATCCTGCGGGTGTTTCAGATCCCACAACGGGCGGCGGCTGCGCACCACCGGGTCTTCAGCGAAGTTGTAATCGGGCGGAGGCGAGGACGTCGAC
>JASHTH010000836.1 GCA_030040655.1 Acidobacteriaceae bacterium
AAGGAGATTCTGGAAGAGGAACTGGCCGCCAAGCGCGCCAACACCATGGAACACTTGGCCGAGGGTGCGGTGCTCACCGGCACGGTGAAGAACCTTACCGACTACGGCGCGTTCGTCGACTTGGGCGGCATTGACGGCCTGCTCCATATCACCGATATGAGCTGGGGCCGGCTTACGCATCCCCGCGACCTGGTCAACGTCGGCGACGAGATCCAGGTGAAGGTGCTCAAGTTCGACAAGGAGAAGCAACGGGTCTCGCTCGGCTTTAAGCAGTTGACGCCCGACCCGTGGCTCGATGCCGCCGAGCGTTACCCGGTGGGCGCGCGCGTTCACGGGCGCGTGCTCTCCGTAACCGACTACGGCGCATTTGTCGAGCTCGAGCAGGGCATCGAAGGCCTGGTGCACCTCTCCGAGATGACCTGGTCCAAGCGCCTCAAGCATCCCTCCAAGCTGGTCAAGCCCGGCGACGAGGTCGACACCGTCGTCCTCAGCGTCAATCCTGCCGATCGCCGCATCTCGCTGGGCATGAAGCAGCTGATGGAGAATCCGTGGGAGAATCTCAGCGACCGTTACCCCACTGGCACGGTCGTCGAGGGTCGCGTTCGGAACCTCACCGATTTCGGCGCCTTCGTCGAGATCGAGGATGGAATCGACGGCCTGGTTCACGTCTCCAACTTGAGCTGGACCAAGCGCGTCAAGCACCCGTCCGAGGTGGTGAAAAAGGGCGAAAAGGTCAAGGCCGTCGTCCTCGGCGTCGAGCCGCAGAACCGCCGCCTCAGCCTGGGCATTAAGCAGCTCCAGCCCGACGTGTGGGAGAGCTTCTTTGCCACCCACCGCGTGGGCGACGTGGTTCACGGCAAGGTCCTGCGCACCGCGCAGTTCGGCGCCTTTGTCGAAGTCGCCGAAGGCATCGAGGGGCTTTGCCACATCTCCGAAGCCGGCGAAGACGGCTCCAAGCTCGAGCAGGGCCAGGAGTTCGACTTCAAGATCATCAAGCTCAATGTGGAAGAGAAGAAAGTGGGTCTGAGCCTGCGCGCAGTGGGCAAGGAAGCCAGCCGAGCGACCGTGGAGAACTACAAGGCCGACACCCACAAGCACCCCGTCTCCAGCTCGACCACGACGCTGGGCGATCTGATCAACCTGCGCAAGCACGAGCGGTGATCGCGGAAATAGGCATTCGCGTTGACGGCCGCTCTTCGGAGTGGCCGTTCTGCATGAGGCGACGCGTTGTTAGCCCATGCTGGCGACTCCGATTCATGTTGGGTCCGCCGATCCGCGAATGCCATAGAATCGATCAAGACACCTCGCTTTAGACGACAAATCGAACATGACGCCTACTTCTCTCGCCACCCCTCGCTCCCGCATCCTCAGCGGCATGCGCCCCACGGGCAAGCTGCACCTGGGCAACTACATGGGCGCGCTGGCCAACTGGGTCAAGCTGCAGGACGACTACGAGTGCTACTTCTTCATCGCCGACCTGCACGCGCTGACTACCGACTACGCCGACCCCTCGCAGATCGCGCCCAATACCCTGGAAGTTGCCTTCGAATACCTCGCTGCCGGTCTCGATCCGGCGCGATGCACGATTTTTGTGCAGAGCCATGTCAGCCAGCACTACCAGCTTCCCCTGCTGCTGGGCATGATCACGCCGAAAGGCTGGCTGGAGCGTGTGCCCAGCTACAAAGAAATGCAGGAGAACCTCGCCCACAAAGATCTGACCATGTTCGGCTTCCTGGGCTACCCCGTGCTGATGGCGTCGGACATCCTGCTCTACCAGGCGCATTACGTCCCGGTGGGTCAGGACCAGCAGGCGCACGTCGAGCTTACGCGCGAGGTGGCGCGGCGGTTCAATAACTTCTACAAGCTCGACGGCAAAGAGGTGCTGCCCGAGCCGGATGTGCTGCTCACACCATCGCCCAAGCTGCCCGGCACCGACGGACGCAAGATGTCGAAGAGCTACGGCAACACCATCCTGATGATCGATCCCGAGCCGGTCGTGCGGCAGAAGCTCAAGACCATGGTCACCGATCCGGCGCGCATCCGCCGCACCGATCCCGGCGACCCTGACAAGTGTCCTGTAGGCGACCTGCACAAGGTCTTTTCCGCGCCGGAAACGATGGCGAAAGTCTACGGGGGCTGCCGCTCGGCCGGCATCGGCTGCATCGAATGCAAAAGCTGGGTTGTCAATGCGCTGGTGCAGATTCTCGAGCCGATCCACGCACGGCGCGCCAGCCTCACCGAGTCGCGGGTGATGGAGATCCTCCAAGACGGCTCCCGCCGCGCCGGCGCACGCGCCGAGCAAACCATGGAACAGGTGCGCGCCGCCATGCAGTTGCCTATCCTGACCCCGCCGCTGGCGGGCGCCTACGGCGTTTTAGGAAATACTATAAGGCGAAGCACAATCGCTGAGTCCGCGCGACCACCGGGGAGCGACGACCTTGAGTCTCGCTAAGAGACCTCACACAATTCCCTAAAACGCCGAAACCGGAAGAAGAACCCCCATTGACTGAAGAGTTGCAAAAACCGAAGCGCAATGAGGCGGACACCACCTCAAAACCTCAGACAGCCCACAAAGCGCCCGCTGCGGAGGCCGAACCGTTCCCGTTCTCCGTCACGGTTGGCCAGGTCTACGACGGCCCGCTCGATTTGCTGCTCGATCTCATCCGCAAGCAGGACATCGACATCTAC
>JASHTH010000837.1 GCA_030040655.1 Acidobacteriaceae bacterium
GAACCTCTACACGACTCAGCTCCTTGCCGCTCAATCCCGTTCGCCCCAATCTGCCCCCTCATACCACCCAAGAGGCAATTTGAAAGGGGTCATTTCTATCGAGCTTCAAAGGGGACATTTCTAATGAGCGTCAACAGTATTCATCGATATTCAAACCAGTGGATGCTTCTGCCAGAGGAGCGTCTTGGGCGGGCGTAATTGAAGTTTTCACGGACTTTTCTCCATTACAACGAGAAGCTTTGTATGGCATCGGCTCGAAAGGACGTTGAGTCTCGCCTCAAAAGGTGAGTAGCGCTTAATGTCCCATCTCTGCTGCAGCCGCAACGATCACTACACAGGTCAGGCAGAATTCAGCCGAATGTAAAATCCAAGGCCTGCACGCCGGGGTCAAGGAATTCGATTTCGAGAGTACGATCTTCAACCCTGCTCTTTTGTCGAACCAGCTGATAGAGACGTGGTTTCCGAACGATTCCGGTGCCGTCACGAGCAGAGTCAACACCACAATCGCCGCCAGGTTCTGCGCCATCCAATGTGAGTTTGAAGCGAATGGGTGCACCGTCTCTCGATGGCGCCATGACGAGATGCAGATCGCGGCTATGAAAGCGAAAGATGATTTTGCCGGAAGCGGAGAAGAGAACGGCGCTTTCGCTATCTACTTTCCACGGGCCGATCAATCCCCACTGATTCAGGGCGAGTCTTTCAGGGGCGATATAGATCTTTACTCGGCTCTCTTTCAGCCCGCCCGGCGAAGCGAATCGCTCGGAAAGTCGATATCCCATGTAAGTTTCAGGCGAGCGTTCATCTGCGCTTGGCGGCGCCTCGATGCCATGTCCGACAATGGCATCAACCCGCCGCTCCGGAAACTGCATGCCCTTCTCTTTCAGGAGCGCCTGTATGGCGTATTCCATCTTTCCGTAGTTGCCTTCTCCAAATTGGTGATAGCGAATTTGCCCATTTGCATCGATGAGATAGAACGCCGGCCAAGCCTCGTTGCTGAATGACCGCCAGATCTCATATTTGTTGTCCATAACAACCGGGTAGGTGACCTTGTGCTCTTGCGATGCGATTTCGACATTCTGTCGTTCTCTTTCGAACGAGAACTCCGGCGTGTGTACGCCAATAACCACCAGACCCGAGTCTTTGTATTTCGCAGACCACTTTTTTACGTAGGGTAGCGTGCGCAGGCTATTGATACAGGTGTAGGTCCAGAATGTGATCAGCACGACCCTGCCGCGCAACGACTTTGTGCTGAGCGGAGCAGAGTTGAGCCATGCGACGCCGCCCTTCAGTTCGGGCATATATCCCTCAAAGGTGAGCCGTGTAATGGATTCAGGGGCGCTCGCCGCCTGCACGGTGAGAATCTGGGGCAAGAAGCCTTCGTCAGGAGTCCAATGAGCAGTACGTCCATCGACGAACGCACGGCTCTTGCCGCAACCGACATCCGGATCACGCGCACGGATACCGAGCACGATCACCGATGCTACGAATACGGAGCGGCAGAACCAAAATCCAAAGGAAGGCCATTTCATGACAGGAGACCTCTTAGACATCAAATCCCGCGCTGAGACGGTCGCCGGGAGCCTGCATAGAGCCCTGAGTTCAGGGATGACCTACTGTCCCTGCTGAGTCTTCGACTCCGGTGGGAACTCGCTGAATAACTTTGCAACGCCCTTGTTGAGATTCTTGATGTTCTTATCGGATTTGTTCGACAAGACGTCGCTTGCCGATCCGCGCCAAACGAGGGTTTTGGTGTTTGTATCGAACAAATCAATCACGAGTGTTCCCACTCTGTAAGTCTCATCTGTCGTTGTGGCATCCCCGAATCCACCTTCGCGCCCCCAGTGCCAACCCCCGCCAAAGCCGTCATAGTACGTCCTTAGAGTGTGGTGGGTCTCGTTGATCTCCATTGCCATAATCGAGATGCTCCCGCCCGAATCAACCTCGGTCCATCCTTTCGACGCAAGGGCAGAGTTTACGGCCGCTTTGATTCGATCGACCCATAGGGGGTTTTCAGTATGGACTTGTCCCCACGAGTAGGTTTTGTATTGACCAAAGTTGACGCCGCGGTCGTAGTCGGTCTTTACCTGCTGACAAAACGCGGATACAGCGAAGAGACCTGCTGCAAACAAGTAGCACAGTGCACGGCGGATTTTCATAGGTGCCTCCTTGGTATCGAAGTCAATTGGAGCTGATCCATTTGGCGTGTTGGCATCGTCGCTATCGCGTGATGCAGCGTGACCCAAGCGCCAATGCTAGGTATTAAGCCAGAGGGCGCGAAGCAAAACAATTTGGACATTGGTATAAGTTATGCTTTCGTATTGGCTGAGTAATCGCGGACGCGGCTCGATCCGTACGTTACCCTGCAGGTGCTCGAGCGCGTTGAGCGATTTGATATTGAGGCTTACGCGCTAGATACTCTCACCCGCTCGCCCCTTCGAGACTAGAGTGACAGTGATCAAGACCGCCGAATGGTCGAATGTATGAAATCGACCGTGCGGTTGTTTTCCATCACTTGCGCGAAGCAACCTCGGGTTTATCTATAGGGCTCAAAGTTGTAGAGAAATTAGCTTACTTGCAAGTCTCGCCGATGCAGCCAAGCTCACTATTCGCCAATCCCTACTGTTGGGTTCTGGGATACATTCCAGGCCGACCAGTTCGTCCAGCCAGAGTTC
>JASHTH010000838.1 GCA_030040655.1 Acidobacteriaceae bacterium
AAGCAATGCGCAAGGTGACCTACGGAGGCGCAGTGAGCCTCGACGGCTTTCTCGCCGCCGCGGACGGCGCCATCGATTGGCTTCATTTCAGCAAGGATGTCGAACAGGCGATGGCGGATTACTGGAAAGGGGTCGACACGATCCTGATGGGCCGCAAGACCTGGGAGTTCGCGGCCGGCCAGGGCGATTGGCCCGGCCGGACGACGCGTACCATCGTCTTTTCGCGGACGCTGCGCGAGATCCCCGATGCGCACGTCGAACTGGTTAAAGACGATGCGGCGAACTTCGTCGGCAATCTGAAACAGGAGCCCGGAGGCGAAATCTGCCTGATGGGTGGCGGCGAGTTTGCGCAGTCGCTGCTGTCGGCCGGCCTGGTCGATCGCGTCCGCCTCAACATTCATCCCATTTTGCTCGGCTCGGGAGTTCCGGCCTTCCCCGACGCGGGCAAACGGGTACACCTCAAGCTCGAGAGTTGCCGCGAGATCGAAGGCGGCTGCATCCTGGCGTATTACGAGGTCGTCTTCGCGAAACAAACGGCGCGATTGTGAGCGCCGCCTGTAGAATCGCGGTATGAAATGCACGCTTGCAGCTTTCGCACTGGCCGCTGCTATCGTCTCGCCGGCACTCTTCGCACAGAGCGCGAATGGCACAGGCTCTACACAGGCATCAAACTGCCTGCCGACGGCGACGCTCGATCAACTCATCAAGGCGCTCGATGCTGCCGTAAGCGGCCCGGCCGACAAGGATCGCGCCTGCTTTCGCGACGTGATGCTTCCCGATGCGAGGCTGATGCCGCTGGTGAAGGCCGCCGACGGCAGCGTCGCGCCGCGCATTCTCACCGTAGACGGTTGGATCGACGCGGTACGCAAGCGCGGCAGCCAGGTGTTCGACGAGCGACAAGTGAATGTGCGGACGGAGACGTGGGGCCACCTGGCGCACCTTTGGAGCACTTATGAAACCCGCACCGCACCGGACGCCAAACCCGAAGCTCGCGGCATCAACAGCCTTCAGGCCGTCTTCGATGGGCAGCGATGGCGGGTGATTTCGATCGTTTGGCAGGCCGAGACACCGGATGAACCAGTGCCGCAGAAGTACTTGCCTTAAACAAGGAACGGTTCTGCATGGAAGCTCTCACCATCCTCGCCAACTCGCTGCCGGATAATCGAAGCATGTCCGATCCGCTCGTTTCCCTCGCCGAAATCCGCGCGGCGGCCGCGCGCATCGCCGGCATTGCGGTGAAAACGCCTTTGATCCGGGCTCCATTCCCAGGCGTCGCGGGACGCGGAACCGGCAAGGAGATCTGGCTCAAGGCCGAGAGCCTGCAGCCCATCGGCGCCTTCAAAATTCGCGGCGCGGCCAACAAGATTCTGCAGCTCTCTCCGGCTGAGATTGCGCGCGGCGTCATCACCTATTCGAGCGGCAACCACGCGCAGGGGGTAGCCTATGCAGCCCGCGAAGTGGGAGCCAAGGCCGTAATCGTCATGCCCGCGAATGCGCCCGCCATCAAGCGCGCGGCCACGCTGGCGCTGGGCGCCGAAATCGTCGATGTGGGTCCGGCTTCGAGCGAGCGCCTCGCCGTGGCCGAGCAGCTTGTGCGCGAGCACGGTTATGTGGTCATTCCGCCGTATGACGACGAGCAAATCATTGCCGGGCAGGGAACCTGCGGATTGGAGGTTATGGAGGCGCTGCCGGAAGTCGACCTGGTGCTCTCTCCGGTGAGCGGCGGCGGATTGCTGAGCGGCGTGGCCGCGGCGGTGAAGCAACTTCGGCCTTCCGCTCGCGTCTTCGGCGTCGAGCCGGAGCTGGCCGGCGACACCGCGGAAAGCTTTCGCACCGGGCATATCGTCACCTGGCCGGCGGAACTGACCAGCCGGACCATTGCCGATGGTTTGCGCACGCAGAGCGTGGGGGAGCGCAACTTTGCGCATCTTCGCGCTTACGTGGATGGCATTTTAACCGTTTCTGAAGCAGAGATTCGCGCAGCGATGCGCGCCATTGTCTCCACGACGCGGCTTGTGGCCGAGCCCAGCGGGGCCGTTTCCACCGCGGCGTTGCTGTTTCATGCTGCGGAGCTGCCGCCGTATCGAAAAGCCGTTGCCGTGGTGAGCGGTGGCAATGTCGCACCCGAATTGCTGGCCGAGGTGCTTACCGAAACCGCTTGATCTGTGTTGAGTGGACTTCAATGAAGCTGGTCAGACTATGGCGATCTACGACGTAATGCCGAAGATTCCAGAAGGCTTCACTGTGGCGGAGGTCAAACAATGGCGAGCCGACCAACAAAACGCAGGGAGACCATCGGGGGTCGACGATTTTCTGAGCGCGCACGGGTATTGTATCAATTGTCTCGGACACGGAAGGCTCATCATTCGGGTGAGTTGGCGGGACTCAGAAGGAAATGATTGCTACTATGACAGCCCGATCTCCGACCCCCCGGTGGAACTCAGGTCAATTCCAAAGGGTCCTTGGGAGCCAATCACAAATTGGGAATGCCGCTACGCAGCGTGCCCGGTCTGCGGCGGGAGTGGGCGGACCTAATTTGACTGTTTCATTACCCAATCTCCTCTTGCGCGTCTTTCCAGTATGATTCTGCCTGTGGGGAAATGGCGTAATTCTCGATTCGAGCCGCGAGCCTTAACGTTGGTTCTGCTTTTTGCCGGCTGCGTTCGGATCCCCGCCCAGCAGCCGCAAGTCAAGCCCATGGCCGGCCCGCGCGCCACGCCGCTGCAGGTCACCTGGCTCTATATTTCTCCGGATCAAAGCGCGCAAAAGGTCGACCGCGTGCAAATCGGCCGCGAAATGGTGGTTGCCGAAAAAAGCGGACCATGGATACGTGTCTACGCCAACACCGACGTCCAGGAAGTTCAGGACCAGCGCGACGCGCCCATCTACGGCAGCGACACGCCACCGCCCATCTCCGGCTGGATGCAGGCCAAGGGAGTGGTCGTGGAGACGACTGCGAATGGCGATCAGATCCTGATGGGCGCCGCGGCGACGCAGGAATCGCTGGCTGAAGACCCCAAAGGCCCGGTCAACGCCGCGCAGAGCGCGCGTTTCCTTTATCGCCGAATCGTCGAGATGTTCCCCAACTCGCCTCTCGCTCCCGAAGCCGCCTGGCGCGCCGCGGACATCCTATGGCAACTCCAAAAATCCGACGCGGCTTCGCGGCCGTCCGCCAAAGAGCGCGATCCCTATATGCGCGATCAGATGGACGAGACGGAGATGAAGCGGGTCATCAAGTATTATCCGCACACGCGCCAGGCGGATTCCGCGGCATATGAGCTCATCGACAACAAGCTCTGCGGCGAGTGGCAGGGCCAGGCGAAATGCCCGGAAAAGGAATCCGAGTACTACGAGAAATTCGCCGACGAACATCCCGACGGGCCGCGCACGGCCGAAGCGCTCTACCAGGCGGTCTACCGTCAGGCTGTGCTGCATGACATGTACGCGGCCGACAACAACGACAAAAAGGCCGACGATGCCAAGAACCATGCGCATGCTTTGGCCGAGAAGCTAAAGGATCATTTTGCGCAGTCGGAGTATTGCTGGCGGGCGCAGTCGCTGGTGTACAAATTGGATAACGGCGTCCCCGTGTATGGCATCGACCTGCAGTGAGCAGCGGGCGGTCTCGCGCACGCCGTTGACTGTCCACCTGGGCAAAGCTTTGTTCAAAAGGACACGCGCGACTGTCCTGTCGAAACGGGTGCGGACGTCGCCCCTCGAAGATGGGCGCCGCGCGCCGGAGGCCGCTTGAACGTTTACCTCATCTCTGTGCTTTTGGGAATTGTCGAAGGCCTTACCGAATTCCTCCCCGTCAGCTCGACGGCGCATCTGCGCATCGCCGAAGCGCTGATGCGGCTCCCCATGGACGACGCATACTGGAAGATGTACACCATCGTCATTCAACTGGGCGCGATCGTGGCGCTGATTCTGCTCTTCACCGGCCGCATCGTGGGCTTCATCCGGACTTTTCCACGCGGCGAATTAGGCGACCGCAACTGGCTGACCCATCCCATCAGTTTCACGTTCATTGCGTTCGCGGTCACGGCCCTTCCGTCGCTCCTGCTGCAAAAGTGGAGCAACAAGCATTTGGGCAGCATTGCGGCGATCGCATGGGCTTTGCTCATCGGCGGAATTGTCATGTGGATTATCGACGCGCGCAGCGAGCCGTACGACGCCGAAACCAACCACGTGGAGGAGATGAGCCTGGGCCAGGCAATTTGGATCGGCTTGTGCCAGACTCTTTCCGCCGTCTTCCCCGGTACCTCGCGGTCCATGTCCACCATCGCCGCCGGCCAGCTTGCGGGGCTTTCGCGCCCGCCCGCTCTCGAGTTCAGCTTCCTGCTATCCATCCCGACGATGGTTGCCGCCACCTGTTGGGATCTCCTGAAAGAGGTCTACCTGCACAAGGCCGCCGGTCCTGGCCTCACGCCGGGCGCCGTTCCCGTGAGTGGAGTGGTCATGAACTCGGAGCGCTGGATCGTGCTGCTCATCGGGCTCGTCGTCTCGTTCATCGTGGCGCTGGGCGTCGTCGAGTGGTTCCTGATGTGGGTACGCAAGCACGGCTTTACCGTCTTCGCCATCTACCGCATTTTGCTCGGCGGGGCGCTGCTCATCTGGGGCGCACGGCTGATCGGCGGGTAGAGCCAAGATTCTCGACGCGGTCCGATTGTGCTGGCGGCCGCGGAGATGAAGAAACTCGGAAGACACCGCGTTTCCGCGCCACGAGCCACCGCTCATCGAGTCTCGCAGATGTCCGCAGCTCGAAAACCGTCCTTGCAGCCTGGGCAATCAATGTGGCGCCGGGCATTGATCGGCTCTAGGGCACGTACAGGTTAATCATCGTGGCCGAAGCCTGCTCGCCTCCAACCGTGGCAATGATGAATACATAGTAGCTGCCAGGTAGTGCTGACGAAGTTGCAGCAAAGTCCACCGAAATGGGCAGGGCGTTGGCTCCATTGCTCAGCTGCGACGGAGAGACGGAGCAGTTGACACCCGGGGGCAGGTTCGTGCAGCTCAGCGTCGCTGAGCCAGTCCATTGGTTTTGTGAATACCCTGCAATCATGGAGATGCTTGCCGAATCGCCTGGAGATAGGACGACCCGGTTCGTTCCGTTGTATGGCAATGCTAGGGAGATGTTCGGCACAGCCGCCTGCGTGGTGAAGAAACGAACATTCGACCGTCCGATGCCGCCTATGGTCTGGACGGCGAGGCGACCGGCGTATTTTGTGTTGGGATTCAAGCCCGTCGCTTGCGTGTAGATGCCGGCGGTCGTGGAGGTGCTCCCGGGGCCGGGCGTGATCGACCACGGCCCGCTCTTGGAATAGGTCTTGAAAGTTGGATCTGTGCTGTATTCGAGCCACGCTGTCAGGGCAAGCGGCGCAAAAATATTGGCTTGTCCGTAGCCGTACGCCTGGTTCGTGAAGCCGGCCGAATCGACTTCGACGAAGTCGACCACCGGAGGCGGGACGATGCCGGTTCCCGTGAGAGCGATCGTGTGCGGGCTGCCCGGCAAATTATCGGTAATGATGAGCTTCCCCGAGTAATTCATCGGCGCAACGGGCGTGAAATTGACCACGATATTGCAGGCTTTGGGTGGAGCAAAAATGGCGGGATTGGTTGGAGCAATATTGGTGCACTGAAGATAACTGAGCTTGAAAGCCGCGCCTTCAACCTTTACCGAGGCCGGGGTGTAAGGCGCCGAACCATAGTTGTAGAGCAGCGGCTCGGCTGCTCCCGTTGTACCTGGCGGAACAACTCCGAAGTCGAGGCTCGGCGGGAAGTCGAAGTAGGCCAAAGCGGGCGCAACCTCGAGGGTCGCAGGTTTCGAATCGCCGCCGCCGGGCGCGTTATTCGCGACTCTAATTGTCACCGGTCCCGCCTTCTCCAGCATGCTACCGGGCACTGTGGCCTGGATAGCGGGCAGGTCGTCATACCATCCAGCTAGCGACTGGGATGTAGGAAGCGGAGTGCCGTTGACGAGAATCGTCGAGCTGGAGACGAATCCCGAGCCGAAGACTTCGAGCGATGCGCTGCTGGCGCCCAGCGGAAGCGATTGAGGACTCAGAAACCCGACGACGGGTTTGGGATTGACGACGGGAAGTGTGATCGAGCTCGACGTGCCTGTATACGGCGAAACGACCGAAAAGTTGAGGAATCCGGTCTGAGCTATGAAGGAGGGCGCAATCGCGGCCTGAAGGTGGTTAGCGTCAATGAACATGGTCGCAACTGACTGCCCGTTCATCAATGCCGTATCGTAGTCCGCGAAGCCAGATCCTGTGAGAGTGACGGTGATGGGGGGTTCGTTGGATGTGGGCGGGGCAATGGGTATCGATGCGGGAGAGAGTCCACTCAACACCGGTGTAGGCACATGTCCGGCTACGCGGAGCAGGCCCGCGGCCGTGTATTTGTCTCCTCCGGGCAGGGCGACGGCGACGTCGAACCATCCGGGCGCAAGTGCGGGCAGAGTCGCAGTGAGCGTGTTCGAATCGACGAATTTGGTTTCAACTGCTTTGCCGCCGAAGCTGGCCACGGCGCCGCTTTGAAATCCGCTGCCGCGGATGG
>JASHTH010000115.1 GCA_030040655.1 Acidobacteriaceae bacterium
GGCTTCGACGAGAGGTCCCAGTAACGCGAGGTAAAGCCGGGACGGTCTTCGGGCTCGTGGGTGAGGTTGTGGTTGTAGTAGAGCGGCTCCTGGCCGGCGGCGCGCGGCCAGCTTATGGGCAGCTTTCCGCCGGGGTTTACGTCGCCGAAAAGCACGTCGGCCACGGCGTCGCCGCCCTCGGTGCCGGGATACCAGGCTTCGAGGACGGCTGCCAGGTGCGCGATGGACCAGCGAATGTCGAGCGGCCGGCCGTTTTCGAGCACCAGCACGACAGGCTTGCCGGCTTCGGCAACGGCTTCGAGCATTTGCTCCTGGATGCCGGGCAGATCGAGTGTGGCGCGCGAGGCGGCTTCGCCGCTCATGTTGGCCGTCTCGCCCAGGACGGCGATGACGACGTCCGAGCCGGCTGCGGCAGTCCTGGCCTTGGCGATCCAGTCGGCGATCTCGGCCTGCGTGGGCGGCTGCGGCGGCTTGTTGCCAGTGATCGCATCGAGCATGGAGGGATACTCGCGCGTGGGAACCGGGCCGGGGACGTAATCGATCTGCGCATCGGCGCCGAGTTTGTTTTTCAAGCCGGCCAGCACCGTCACCGGATGGCTCTTCACTCCGCTGCTAAAGAGTCCTTCCACTGTCCATCCGCCTTCGATGTCACGCGTGGAATCTGCGAGCGAGCCGACAACGAGAATTTTGCCCGGAGATTTCGAGAGCGGCAACGTATGGTTTTCGTTCTTGAGGAGAACTATCGATCGCGCAGCCAGCCTGCGCTCGAGGCTGCGGCCTTCGGGCCGGTCAAGGGTGGCATCGACGCTGGACTCGTCGACGTAGGGATGCTCGAACAATCCCAATTCGTATTTGACACTGAGAATCGGAAGCACCGCGGCGTCGATCTGGGCCTGAGTGACTTTGCCCTCCTGCACTAATTTGGGCAGGTTGCGGATGAAGGTTCGGCTGGCCATGTCCATGTCCTCGCCGGCGGCGATGGCTTTGTAGGCGGCGTCTTCGGGGTCGCGCGCGAAGCCGTGCACCTGCAGGCTGGCTACGGCAAACGCATCGGAGACGACGAAACCCTCGAACCCCCAGTCGTGGCGCAGCACGTCGGTCAACAGCCAGCGATTGCCGCTGGCCGGAACGTCGTTCAGATCCATATACGCGCTCATGAAGCTGCCCACACCAGCCTGTTCCGCGGCATGGAACGGAGGCAGGTAGACGTTGCGCATCAGCACTTCGGGAACATAGGAAGAGTCGTAGTCGCGGCCCCCGTCGGCCGCGCCGTAACCGGCAAAATGCTTGGCGCAGGCGAGCAGGCTCGACGGGCCCCAGGACGCGCCCTGAAATCCGCGCACCTGGGCGGCGGCCATCGCCGACCCGAGATAGGGGTCTTCTCCGGCACCTTCGACAATGCGCCCCCAGCGAGCGTCGCGGGCGATGTCGACCATGGGCGCGAACGTCCACTCGATACCGGCGGCGCGGGCGTCTTCAGCGGCGAATCGCTGTGCGGCCTCTTCGACGGAAGGGTCCCAGGACGATGCCATCGCCAGCGGGACGGGGAAGACCGTGCGATAGCCGTGAATCACGTCGAAGCCGAAGAGGATGGGAATATGGAGGCGGGACTTTTCTACCGCGAGGTGCTGAAGGCGATTGATCTCTTTCACATCGATCAGCCAGAGCACAGAGCCCACTTCACCCTTGACGATGGCGTCGTCGGGCTTTTCGCTGCCCAGCATCGGCATCTGGACGCCGGAGACCTGGTTGAGCTGGCCGATCTTCTCCTCGAGCGTCATCTGCTTGAGCTGGGCAAGGGCTCGGTTGTGAGCTGGGTTGCTCGCCTGGGAGACTGCGCGGGGGACAAAACCTTTGGCAAACAGGAACAAGAGACAAAGCAGGAAGAACGCAATTCGATTCCGGGACATTAGGGGGCTCTTTCAATGGGGTTGAGATCGTCCGGATGAGCATAGACGATTCGGCCGCCCGATTCCCTGCAGCACCTGAGGTTCCTCTTGGGCTGAAGCAACGGAGGGTAGGCCATTCGAGATGGATCCGAATTGACTCGGAAAAACGGCAAAAAAGCGCCCCCCGGTTATTCCCGTCTGGATGCTCTCCAGATCTGGCCAACCGGAGGGGCGAGGAGCCGCAATCACAAGAAAATGCCCGCGGGCCTGGCCGCACGTTCACGACGCGAATCGCCACGCACAACTCAGCCTTCAGTACATTTTCTGGACCGGCTACAAATATAAGTAGAACGCTGGGGTCGTGGCAGGTTCCATCGGGTAACAAAAGGGCGGAGCTGGGCTAAGGCTTTTCCCCCGTTTGGCTTATATGCTTCCAATTGTGCATAGACAAGCGTCGGGGAGGGACGTATGATACGCAATGCACGCGATTGTAGTGAACTGATTGCGCCCAGATTCCCCACGGTCAAGGGGTGGATTTCGACCCTTACTCCTACCTCGCCGTCAGGACGCTTTCAGATTTTTGTGTGTCCGGGAGCCGCCGGTGCTGAGCGTCTTAAAGCGGTTCCACAGTTGCTATGTCCCGGAGCCTCAAAAGTCGAGTGGATCTTTCCTCAAGAAAGAGCTACCTTGGACGAATCTCGAGGATGGGTGCAGGGACTGTGGAACCGCTCTTGACCCACCTCATGCACCTGCAGAATCGAAGGCTGCACACGGCTAGCTCCACGGCGTGAGATTCTTCTGAGGAGCCCGAATGCCGCTGGCGCCGAAATCAGCGCCCGAGTCTGTCCCATCCGCCTCCGTCCCGGAGCCGGCAGCGATCCGGGAGCAGTTAGCTCGCCTCCTTGCCCATCCGCTGTTTGCCAACAGCAAACGATACCCGGCGCTGCTTGCCTATACGGTCGACCAAGCGCTTCGCGGCAACTCCTCGGAACTGAAGGAGCGCACGATCGGCTTCGAGGTTTTCGGCCGCTCGCCGGCATATGACGCCAACGCGGATCCGATCGTTCGCATCACCGCCGGCGAGGTGCGCAAGCGCCTCGTGCAGTACTACTACGACGCGTCGCACGATGGCGAACTCATCATCGAGCTACCCATCGGTTCCTATGTGCCGGCATTCCATGCGCCGGAAACGACGAGCGGGGCGCACAGACTGGCTCCGGTGGAGCCGCTGGGGATAGATGTTCCGGGAGAATTACCGGCACCGGAACCGGCCCTGGCCCCGCGCGGTCTGGCGCACTCGTTTCTTTTCTGGCTCCCTTGGCTGCTTCTCCCGCTGGGAATTGTGGCCGCCGGCGATCTCGGCATCCGCATGGGAAAGCGGAACCCCGACGTTCCTCCACCGACATTGATCGACCGCTTCTGGGCGCCGATCGCCTCGGGCGCCAACATCGCTACGTATTGCCTCGGCGAGCCGGCCAAGAACATCGACATGGACGCGATCGATTCCTACGATGCTCCGGTCGCTCCTTCCAAGCCGGAGCCGTTGTACTTCCGTCTTCATCTCTCCGGAAGCCTTGCCCTCGCCGACGTCACCACTCTCACGCGCACGGTGGCCCCGCTCGAGGCACGGCACAAGGCCTTCCGCGTTCTGCCGGCCTCCCAGGCCACCTTCGCGGAACTGCGCGAGGGACCCATCGTCCTGATTGGGGCCTTCGACAACATCTGGACGTTACGCGTGACGCAGAAACTGCGCTTCGGATTCGACTCCAAGGACGGTGTGGCCTTGATCGTCGATCGCAAGAGCCGGCAGCAGACGACGTGGGCCACGGCATGGGACCTGCCTTACCAGAAGCTCTCGCGCGACTACGCCATCGTGGCGCGGATTCACGACCAAACCACGGGGCAGCCGGTGATCGTTGCCGCGGGAATCTCGGAAGAGGGAACCGAAGCCGCCGGCGAGAGCGTGTATAACCCCGAGTATCTCGAGGCGCTGCTCAAGAATGCACCCCCCAACTGGGAACAGTTGAATATGGAAGCCGTGATCGCCACCCAGGTGATCGAAGGTCATCCTGGACCGCCGCA
>JASHTH010000116.1 GCA_030040655.1 Acidobacteriaceae bacterium
GCTCCGGGCGGCACATGCATCAGAATCCATACCTTTTGACCGGCGCTCTTAGCCGCGGAAAGTTGCGAGTCCAGCCAAGTGAGTTCCGCATCGGCGTCCGTTATGCTGGGCGCAATTCCGACAAACGAATTGCTGTTCAGCACGACGACCAGCAACTTCGACCCCAATAGCTGCACCGAGTAATATCCGTCCTGCGTGAAAGCGTTTAGAAATGTCTGATGCTCCGAGATGCTATTCAGGAGCTGCGAGTAGACCGTCTCTGCGTTGTTGGTCAGAAACGTGCTGTCCGGACCCAGGCCCGGTCCATAGGTATCGATATTCCCCGGCGCGTAAATCACCGGCACATCGCCTACGGCTGCGCGAATCTCCCCGGCGACAAACGCGAACGTCTTGTCGACGAACTTTTCCATCGCCGCAACGGCCGCCGCGTCCGGCGTCGGATAATCGGCCCTTTTGTAATACGCGGTGTAAAACAGCTTCGGTATGTAGTGCCCGAGCAGGTCGCCGGTGCAGAGCACGACCGGACTGGAACCCAAGTTCTGCTTGATGCTCGCGAGCGTGAGCAGGAATAAAGGATAGTTCGTGTCTGTCCCGCCGGCTGCCGGAGCGATCACCTTGGAGCGCGCAAATATGCTGGCCCACTGGCCGGGCTCGGCGGCCGTCAGGTCCGGATACAAACTGGGATCGTAGAACGGATTGAAGTGCAAGTCGGAGATCGTGACGATCTGATAGGTACTCGTTGTTGCAGTGGCGGCAGCGGCAAGGGCAACGCCTTTGCGCTGGGACATCGAAAAGGCACTGATCAGGAATGCAAAGAAGAACCACCGCGACATTGTTGACATAAATCCTCCCTTGTCCGGCACGTAGACGGTCTCGAATCGATGTTCTTGAATGAACCGGCTTGAAAATCGCCGGGAATCTGGCCGCACAGGCCCCCTGGAGAAAAGAGACCGGTGCATCGTCCTTATCGGCAGATGCGATTCGGACATGAGGTCTTTTTTCGGACCCATTTCAGCTTTCGCCAGAGGACAGCGCGGCCATTCTTCACTCGGCGGAGCCAATGAGCAGTTGAACATTTCGACATTGAGCTGGAAGTTGACCGCCAATGGCACAACTGACGCCCGGAATACTACAAGCTCCTGAAGGGGGAGGGATGGTCGCAGCACTCGGCGAGGGAAACGGCTTTGCGGTGCATCGACATGCTCGAGCAGTACGAGGCGAACGGGCCGAATCCGGACCAGGACCGGGAGACGATATAGAGACGGATCATGCCGCGGGAGGACTGATCGCAGGCGGTGTGGCGAAACGGCACACAATCGGAACGTGCACCCTCAATTCGCAGCGAGATGGTCCTTGTCCGTGAGCTTCGGAAATGCCGCATGGGGCTCAGCGTGGCGCCAGAACGCGACAGAGGCAATATCATCCATAAGTGACAAATGTCTTTCTCCGGGCGGAGAAAGATCATCGTACCTTCTCAATTCAATTGAGCGGTTTCTGCAACGAGATCCCTCAGGGCTGAGCCGGTTCAAGGTTTCGACGACCTATGCCGCCGGAATCTTTCAAGCACAAACCATTTCGCATCTCTCGCGCTTGAGAACGAGGGAAATCAATCAGGAGAGCGTGAGGATAGGATCGCCGGGATGTTCCTTCGAAAGGAAACGCAAGCGGGGCAGCCGCGATAGCGTTTCTCGAAATAGCGTAAGGCGAAGGGAGTTCGCTAAGTGGCTTCTTCCTAAAGAAAAAACCACCTTGGCTCGAATTCAAGACGCCTCATAGGGCAGCTTAGGAAACAGTGTGTCCGTTCGGACATTGCCCAAGGTCGCCGCTTCCTGCTGGTCCCACCCCAACGACGAACGCATTTCGTTGGGGACCCCGGAGTCGGTCGCGTCGACTTGGCGATCTTTCTTCGGCTACATCGTTTCCTAAACCGCCATAGCGTTTCGAGAAACGCTCTGGCCACCCCGCTCGGAGGCGGCGAAGTTAGAAGACGAACTTACCGCCCAGCTGGAGGGCTCGAGCGTCCCATGCGGTATTCACCTGCCCGAAGTTTCCCGTGCCTAGCGTCGAGCTCACGCCGTTCAGCTCGCCGTGGTTGAAGGTATTGAACGACTCGAAGCGAAGGTCGAAGTGCATTCGCTCGTTAAAGGCGAACGATTTGTACAGAGACGTAGTGAAGTTCACGCGTCCCGGCGTTACGATCGAATCCTTTCCGGCGTTGCCGAAACCAAGATTCGGCCCTCCCAGCCAGGCAGGAATCGGAGCCGAGAACTGGCTGATGTTGAACCATTTGTTTTGCTGCTTGAAATACTGCACCTTTCCGATCACGTTAGGGTGGTTGGCGTAGCCGCCAGTGCTGAGATTTCCTCCCAGGCCGATGGGATCGTAAGGAATGCTCATGTAAGGCGGAGACACCAGGCCCGTCTCGTCAATAAAGGTTCCTGCAAGGCTCCAGCCGCCGGCCAGCGTATGCGTTAGCCCGTGCGCCTTGCTGAAGAATGGAGTGTTGTAGACATAGTTGGAGTTGAAGATCTGTCGGCGGTCGAGCAGCCCCGATCCCTTGTCATACTTGATGTTGTACGGGTTGTCGATGGTCACGTACTCGGCGCTGCCGATATCGATCTCGTGCGACCACACATAGTCGAATTCCCCGCTCAGGCCCCAACGGTTCTGGATGCGCACCGCCGTCTGCAAGCCGTTGTAGTTGGCGTTGGTGTTCTCCTCTTCCGGATTGATCGCGCTGTAGCCCTGGTAGGTGCGGTAGATGTTGGGATTGGCCAGGGGCGATCCGCAGGTGTCGCCAGGGTACTGGTTGCTGGGGTCGCCGTCGTCGCAAAGGATGGCGTTGCTGGTGCTGAGCGGAAAATTGTTGATGTTGGTGATGATGCTGTGGTGCCAGGCAAGATTGCCCACGTACTGAACCACCCAGATCACCGACGGGCTGAGCTCGTGTTGCACGCCCAGGCTGAACTGGTCGACGGCCGGCGCCTTATCGGGCGCGGCGATGCTGGCAAGAAACTCGGGAAACACCGGCGCCGCGGCCGTCAGTCCGGTGACCCAGCTCCTGCTGGGGTTGCTGAAGTACACGTTATTGGCGCCGGGATAGTTCGCAAACGGCGGATCGGATGCCGGGTTGGTGATCATATTCCCGGTCAGCCGCTCGTAGAAAACTCCGGTGCCGCCGCGAAGAACGGTTTTGCCGTTGCCGAAGAGATCGTAGGAGAAACCGGCGCGCGGCTCCAGCGTATCGTAATCCGAGGTCACCAGGCTCTTGGGGATGCCGTTCTGGCCCGCGATCACCATGCCGTTCATGTAGTACGGCTGGCCCTTGAACGTTAGGAAACCAGGGCCGTTCGCGTTCATTGAGCCGTCTGGATTCCATTCCGGGACTTTCGTTGGCATATAGTCTTCGGGAACAAAATTGGACGCGTTGTTGCCGCGCTCGAAGTTCAGCACCAGAGCGTCGTACCGCAAACCGTACTGAATGCTCAGGCGCGGAGTGATGTGCCAGTTATCCATGCCATAGATCGATGGCGTGTGGTTGACGTAGTGGTAGATATACGCCTCCTGAATCTGGTTGTAACTGGCGGCCAGACCCATCAGCATGTCCATGATGCCGTCGTGCGAGAGCGACTCGAAGCTGTAAAGACCCTCGGCGTCGTCGCCGAGCTGCTGGTTCTTGATGTAGTGGTTGAACCCGGCGCCGAATTTCATGGCGTGCTGGGCCCGGGTGTAGGAGAGATCCACGCGTTCATCGAAGTCGCCGCCGGCGTTGTGCCACGGCACGTTGCCCATATCCTCGGCCGTGCCGTAGGGAGTACCGAAGCCGACGATTCCGGGCAGCGAGGGATTGCCGTTATTGAAAAATGGAGTCACGCTCCAGCCGGCGGGCTTGGTGCCCGAGGTGTTGGCGAAGTTGAGCTGATTGCCGTCGTAGTAAATGCCGCCTTCGACCAGAAGATCGGGCCGGATGGAGCCAGTGAGCTTGAGCGACCCGGCGGCCGAGGGCGTGATCAGAGTGCTGCTGACGGTGTTGTAGCTTGCCGTGGCCCAGCCGGCCTGTGGAGTCTGATAGCCCTGCGTCACCGTGTCGTGAATGAAGTGACCCATCAGTTCCCACTTGTCGTTGAACTTGTGGTTGCCTTTCACAATGTCGTCGCGAACTTTGACGGTGTTTCCAGGATTGCTGATGGTGAAGTCGTCCGATGTATTCGGTTTCGGGATGATTCCCAGATTGAGATACAGGACGGCATTGGGGTCGAAGAGCTGATAGGGGATGGTGTTATTGGGAAACGGCTGGCCGGGGGTGAGACCGAGCGATTTGAGCTTGGCGTTGAAGCCTGTGGGGCTTGGATCGGCGACCACGGGAACGATGAGCTGGACTGCCGGGCTCTGAAATTTGGGCGAGACGTAGGTCAGATTCTGGCCAGCGGTGGGAATGTCGGCCGGATCGAGCGTCGGCTCGACATTGGTGCCGTTCCCGGTCGCGATCTCGCGCCACTCTTCGCTCCAGAAGAAGAAGGTCTTTTTTCTGTCGGTGTTATAGAGGCGGGGGATCATTGCCGGACCACCGAGGTTGCCGCCGAAGATGTTGTAGTGCACGGCGGAGCGGGGCGTGATCGGAGTCGATTCCTTGTTGAAGTACTGGTTGGCGTCGTAATCGGTGTTGCGATTCTCCTCAAAGAGCTCGCCGTGAAATTGCCTTGTTCCCGACTTGATGGACATGGTGACGATGGCGCCCGAAGCGATGCCGTAATCCGGTGGATAATTGCTGGCCAGCACCTGGAACTCCGAGAGCGCGTCCTGCGAGGGCATGCTGGCCGTTGAGCCACCGCCGCCGCGGTCGTCGGACTCGCCGCCGTCGATCATGTACAGATTGTGATCGCGCTGCAGACCGTTCACGCTGATGTTGAAGCTGGCGGCCACCGACGTGGGAGTATTGCTGTCGGGAATATTGGCGCTCGCGCCCAGGGCCAGGACCACCAGCGAGACCAGGTTGCGGTTTTCGGTGGAGATTTGCCCCACCTGCTCCTGGTTGATGACGGAGCTGATCACGTTCGAATCGCTCTGTACGCGCAATGAATCGGCCGCCACGGTCACGGTCTGCGTTTCCGAGCCGATCACGAGCCTCACGTCGCTGCGAAAGGTGCGGGAGATGTCAATGACGATCCCGGTCTGCAGAAACGTCTGAAAACCCGGGGACGTGACCTTCAAGTTGTACGAGCCGGCATTCAACGCACCGATCTCATACAAGCCGGAGGTGCTGCTCACCGTGGAACGCACGATTCCGGTAGCCGGATCGGTGAGCTCGACCTGGGCGCCGGCAACCACTGCTCCGGATTGATCCGTGACAATTCCGGTGAGCTCGGAGTTGGCTTGCGCGCATGCACCCGCACACGTCAGCACGAAGAGCAACGCGAGGGTAAGCAACCTGCATTTTGCTGATTTAATTGGTCGGACCTCCATCCGGAATGTTGAAGCCATCGCTTTCAACTGTCTCCGACATCGTCTATGGCACGCGAGATGAACGCCTAACGACGCAGGCTGAGGGCGCGCCCGGCGCCTCGGCGCCGCACTGTGTCTGGCCCGTACGTTAACCGGTGCCGCGGGGAAGTTGCTAACCGGTTATATTGCATGGACAGCTTATAGCCTATCCACGATTGCGCGTCAAGCTTTTTTTGAGAAGCCTCGCCGATGCGTGCGGCAGTCACATGCATTTGGCCGAACGCTCCGGTTTGCAATCCGATTCTTTCGTTCAGGATTGCCGGTGGAAGCTCGACCTCTCTACCGTTTTGCGCTTGGCGGCGATCCTTCCTAACCGCTTTTTGATTCTCGTTGGGGATTGGCCTGGCCGTTGGGGGGCGCGGCCGCCGTCTTTTTCGCTTGCGGCTGAAGCGAGGGCGCAGCATTTCTGCGCGGGCTGTGCCATGCGGCCCATGGTTCGCCGCCCTTTCGCAATCAAAGCTCGCGGCTCTTCGCCTCGCCGATCTCGGTGTCCGGGACGGGTTTGCTGTTCCACACGGCGATCTGCGACACCTCCTCCATGACAAACAACGGAGTCGTCGAACCGCGCGGGAACCGGATCTGCGTGAGGCTGGCATCGTGCACGTCGTGGAGTACGAAACACGGGCGCGCGTCCGGCGCATCCACGCCGATGGTAATCTGCGTCATCTCGATTCCCTGCGCATGGCGTACGAAGAAGCCATGCGCCGGCGTGGTTCCGAACATGAGCGGGTCGGGATATTCCTTCTCCATCTCCGGAAGGCGAATCGTTGCGTCTTGCCTGCTGCCTCCGCCCGGATGCCGAATGAAGAAGCCGGTCAGCCGGAGCTCTTCGATGGCGTGTCCCGGGACCCCCACGATGAGCGAGCAGGCCTGACTGCCGGTTTCGGAGCAAACGATGTTGCTGAAGCTCACGCGGCGGATGGTTCCCATCGGCGTTCCCGCCGGAGCACGCATTCGCGAGCCGAGGCGTACAAACACCGGCGCGCCAATGATCCGATGCATGGCGATGTTGGAAACAGTAACGTCCTCGATGATGGCGCCGTCCTCCGAGATCACCGCGATTCCGTAGCAACCCTCGAAGACGCAGTTGGAGATGGCGATGTTCCGGAATCCTCCGGTCGATTCGGTACCCAGTTTGATACGGCCGTTGCGATCCACATTCACGTCGTCCGCGAAGCGCCGGAAGGTGCCGTCGAGCAGAGTTCCCTCTTCGTAGATTCCGGTTACATAGCAGTCGCTGATGGTCACCGACTCGGTGGCGCGGCTGTGGCCGAGCGCGAACGAGCTCTTCAGGCAGATGGCATCGTCCCACGGAGAGTTTACGCTGCACCGCGTAACATGCACATTGCGGCAACAGTCGATATCGATGCCGCCGCGCTGGGTGTCGATGAGCAGGTTGTCCATGGTCAGGTTGTCGACGCCGGTAGTCAAAATAGCGTCGTGGCCGCCATGAAGCATGGAAAAATCGCGGAGAACAACGTTGCGGCAGTTCTTAAGCCCGATGGCTTTGTTGGCCACGCCCGGCTGCTCCGCGACCGGCCCGGCGCCTTCGCCCCGGCTGAGCCCGCGTCCCCAGATGAGACCGGAGCCGCAGATGGCAATGTCGACAAGGTTCTCGCCCCAGATGAGGCTGTTGTGCCAATGGTTGTGTCCGTAGTCCTGGTAGGCTTCCCACGGGTCGTTGGGCTCCGCCGGATCGTACGCGAATCCGGGCCGATCGGGCCGGGTGTCGGCCGCGATGATCGTTGCCCCTGCCATAAGCTGCAGCGAAACCCGGCTGCGGAGATGAATGGAGCAGGAAAGATAATTCCCCGGCGGGAAGACGACCGCGCCGCCGCCGCCAGCGGCCGCCGCGTCGATTGTGCGGTTGATGGCGCCGGTGTCCAATGTACTGCCGTCGCCTTTGGCGCCGAAATCGGCGACGTTCCATGTGTGCGCCGACGGTGCAGGGCGCTCGGCCTCGGCTTGCAGCTTGCGCGCGCCCGCGCCGGCGGCAGCGGTGGCCAGCGCGCCGGCTCCGCGCAGAAAATTGCGCCTCGTCTCATTTTTCCTCAGCATCGGGCATCTCCTCGGCTACTCTGAGAACTCAGGGTTGCCATAACCGCTTATGAAAGTCTGCCCCAGCATACAGCCCGGCCCGCGAATTGGCGAAAAGGAACACTTCGGAGAATCATCGTGACCGTCTTTAGTCCAATCTTCGGCAAAACCAAGAACAAAGCGAATTCCTTCCCCATTGCTTCGGGTCTGCGGCGGAAGGATTCCCGCAAGACTGGCGGCCCAACGTTGCGGCCGCGGCTTCAGTCCTTTGCATATCTCCTGCTTCCCGCGTGCTTCGTCGCTGCCGGCGGCCTGGGGCAGACGGTCGCCCCTTCCAACCCGCAGCTCGCCTCGGCCGAACTGAACGCGCGCGTCGAGACGCTCCTGAGCAGGATGACGCTCGACGAGAAGATCGGCCAGATGGTGCAGTTCATTCCGGGAGACACCAAGACGCCGAGCTATTCCAGCATCGCCTACGAAGAGCTGATCGCGAAGGGGGCCGTCGGGTCCTTCATGTACGTGACAGATCCGGAGAAGATCCGGCGCTATCAGCACATCGCGGTCGAGCAATCGCGGCTTCACATCCCGCTCATCTTCGCCATGGATGTGATTCACGGCCATCGCACCATCTTTCCCTCGCCTCTGGCCATTGCCGCCTCCTGGGATCCGGAAGCCGCCCGGACGGTCGCTCGCTTTGGCGCAACCGAGGCTCGCGCCGAAGGCATTCATTGGGTTTGTTCGCCGATGGTCGATATCGCGCGAGACCCGCGCTGGGGCCGCATCACGGAGTCGAACGGCGAGGATCCGTGGCTCGGATCGGCCATGGCGCGCGCGTGGGTAAAGGGCTATCAGCAGGACGACCTTTCCCGGCCGGACTCAGTGGCGGTGAGCGTGAAGCACTTTGCGGCCTACGGAGCCGTGCTCGCCGGGCGTGAATACAATTCGGTGGATATGAGCGAGAGGATGCTGCGCGAGGTGTACCTGGAGCCGTATCGCGCCGCGGTGGAGGCCGGCGCCGCCAGTGTGATGAGCGCCTATATTTCGGTCAACGGAGTTCCCGCCACGGCCAATCCGTTTCTGCTCACACAGGTGCTGCGTCACGAGTGGGGATTCAACGGCTTTGTGGTCTCGGATGC
>JASHTH010000839.1 GCA_030040655.1 Acidobacteriaceae bacterium
CTCGTCTACGACGCCTGCACGGGAAACTGGACGACGGGGAAGGATGAGGACGGCAAGCCGGTCTGGAACGTGCAGGGATACCTCGACAGCGCGCTGAATTTCGGCGGGCGCACCTTCGACGTGGTGCTGCTTTGGACGGCGCTCGACTATCTTCCCGAAGCATTCGTCCAGCCGGTGGTGGCGCGGCTGCACGACTCGATGAATCCAGGCGGGCAGGTGTTTTCTCTTTTCCATACCCGGACCAAGGGCGACGAATCGGTCTACTGCCGGTACCATGTGACGCCGGGCGACGAGGTCGAGGTGCAACTGGCCCAGCCGTTTCCCATCCAGCGCGCCTTTACCAACCGCAGCATCGAGAGGCTGTTTGCCGGATGGTCGGGGCACCGGCAGTTCCTGGCCAAGGACAAGGTCTCGGAAGTGATCATGACGCGGTGATGCGCCGCGAACAAGCTCACTGGAACGGCAGCCACGGCTGGTCTTCGGCGAGCGGCTTGTTGTCGTGGAAGGTGTCCTGCCACTCCGCATCGTCGGAATACCGCTGGCCCAATTTGTATTCGTGCCGAATTGACTCCACCAGGTCGCTGACGCGCTTTTTGTATTCGGCCGGGACGAAAGCATTGGACGCGTAACGTTTTTGGTAGCTTTCGAGCTGGCCGGGGAAGTGCTCGCGCACGAAGTTGAGGAATGTCGGCTGCGAGCAAGGCTTGAGAAACAGGGCCCCGGCGAAGAGGAATTCAGCGCCGGCGGCGGCTGCGGCGCGCGCCACGGCGGAGATGGATGCCCGTGTATCGGTGATGCCGGGCATCAGCGGCGAGCACATCACCCCGGTGCGAAGGCCGGCCTCGCGCAACCGCGCCACGGTGCGGATGCGCAGGTCGGGACGCGGCGCGCGGGGCTCGAGGATACGGGCGAGTTTGGCATTGAGAGTGGTTACGGTGATGTGGAGGGTCAAGGAATTGCGGCCGGCGATCTCCTTGAGCAGGTCGATATCGCGCGCGATGAGCGCGGATTTGGTGACGATGCCGAGTTTGAAGCCGCTATGGCACGCGAAGACCTCAAGCAGCGAGCGCGTGATGCGCTGCTTGCGTTCGAGCGGCTGGTACGGGTCGGTGGCCGTGCCTAGCGCGATCTCGGTGCCCGGCTTGAGCTTCACCAATTCCTGCCGCAGCAGCCAGGCGGCATTCTGCTTGAAATAGATCTTGCGTTCGAACTCCTCGGGCGAGAATTCGAGAAACTCGTGGGTGTAGCGCGCGTAGCAGTAGCGGCATCCAAACTCGCAGCCCCGGTAAGGATTGATGGAATGAGTGAACGGCAGGCGGCGCGCGGAGTTGACGCGAGTGAGAACCGACCGGGAAGTCAGTGGCCGATACTCGGTGAGGTGACCGCTGGAATCGAGCTCCGCCTCGGCCGCGCGGCGGGCCAGCGGGGAGATCGGCGGAGAGTTGAGGATGGGGAAGAGCGTCTCTGTTTTCGCCATTTGTTCGCCTTTCATCACGGTACGCTTGCCTTGGTCCGCCGTCAAGCGATAGTTCTCAAAAGCAGAGGGCTGGGTTGAAGAGAAGGGGCTTCGGTGAAGGGTGCGGGCTTCCGCTTGGAGGGCACGGGCTTTATGGCTGCGAAAAACTCGCTCTACGGGCGGTTTTGAAAGGGCACGGCTTTAGCCGTGCCGAACAAGTCCTTTGTTTTTGATTTCTCTCGCGGGCTTCAGCCCGCGAGAAACCGATCCGAGGAGTTTTTCCGCAGCCTCTTTAGCCCGTGCGTCCTTTGTTCCGGAAAACCCGAGGGCTTTTAGCCCCTGGGGGAAACTGACTCCTCGTCTTCTCAAAAGGCGTCGGCCCTCGAAGAATCGCCGTTGCGAACCCTGGCACGGATCGCAATTCTCAAGGATCTTGGCGATCGATTGGAAAGGAATTCGCCGTCAAACCGTCGAATACTGAATTTCAAAAGGAGCCATCATGGCATCGCAGAAGGGAACGCGCATCACCTGGCTGGGACACGCCACCGTTCTGGTCACTACGGCCAAAGGCACGAACGTGCTGATCGACCCGTTCATCTCCGGCAATCCGAAGTACCCCAAGGGCTACGAACTGCCGGCGAAGATCCCCTACATGCTGCTAACCCACGGGCACGGGGATCATATCTCGGATGCAGTGCCAGTGGCCAAGAAGCACGGCTCCAAGGTGGTCGCCATTTACGAGCTTGCCGACTATGTGGGCAGCCAGGGTGTCTCCGACACGATGGGCATGAACCTGGGCGGCACGGTGCAATTGGACGATGTGGCGGCATCGATGGTCGACGCGAAGCACTCCTCCGGCGCGCAGGATCAGCAAGGGGTGCACTATGTGGGGGTGGCGGCGGGTTTCGTCCTCACCATCGACGGCGGACCGGTTCTTTATCATGCCGGAGATACCGCGGTCTTTGGAGATATGGCGCTGATTCGCGACGTGTACCACCCTGAGGTGGCGATGCTGCCCATCGGCGGTTATTACACGATGGGGCCGAGGGAAGCTGCCGTCGCCGTGCGCCTGCTGGGCGCCAAGACGATCCTCCCCATTCACTTTGGAACCTTTCCGCCGCTCACTGGGACGCCGAAAGAGCTGGCCAAGTTAGTCGATGCGGGCGTAGAAGTCGTCGACTGGAAACCTGGAGATGCGATCTGACTTGATGTTTTTTGGGCGGTTTCAAAGGAAGCGCGTTATTGGAAGGTTCCACGTCGCCGCTTGTGGAAGGTTAAGTTGATTTCCTTCTCGGGGCCTCAAGGCATAAAGTGTCCCGGCAAGCCACAGAAGAGAGGACTGGCCATGCGATGCGTCAGTCCCCTTTCCGCTCTTGAGTAAAATTACTTTTGCGAGGCGGCTTTCTTTTGTTCCGCCCAGCGCCTCCTTACGGCTTCGGCGATGCGCCTGCGTCCTTCAGGGGTTAGATTCCTCTTCTTCTTGATGGCTTTTTTGGGTGGCCGCCCCGGTCCTCTTTTCGGCTTTGCGGCCAAACCGCCGCCAAGCAGAGCGCGGGCGTGCTGCAATTGGGCGATCTCTCGATCGATCTGAGCAATGATTTCCGAAACTCCCACATTTCCTCCTGTAGGCACAATCGTGGTCTATCTCCCGCTGTGCCTAGAGCGTTTCTCGAAATGCCGCGAGGCGATTTGAGTTCGATCCAGATTGGCTCGCCGCGGCAAGCCACCTAGCGACTTCGCTTCACTCGGCATCATTTCCAGAACCGCAATAAGTCAACCGAATACTCACGGGTTGGCCACTTGTCCTTGGGAAACAAGATACCCAACTGTAGACTCTTTTACAAACAAAAAAATCGATTCTTCAGCGGAATTTCTGTGTGCGCTGTGGATTCCTGAGGATTTCTTGCCTGGCTCGCGCAGAATTCTCCCCATAGGGCGATCGCATCGGCGCTGGTATTTGGATGACACAACTTCCCATGTGAGAGATACTGACAAGGCATAGGGCGATTCTATGCCCGCGATGGCCGAAGAAATCATCTCGCGCAGGGAATTATACCTTCCTTGCGGGCCCTCTCGGCCGAATTGGTCTGACCACCGGCTTGGCGATATAGCCTGGCCAACGCGGTTGCACAGTTCCTGTTCCCAGTTTCGGGCGCTGGTGAAGGCGCTCCTGACTGACGAGAGAGCCGCTTGGCTTCCGCGGCTCCGAGGTGCAGCAACTGTGGAACTTCGGGAGCGCCGAGGTCCGGCGTTTCGCGCATAGCCGGTCCTCGCTGAAGATGGACAAGGATCCTGGCGATCGTTTCACCGCAAATGGACCAGCGAACGAAATCACAAGGGACGGAGCAAAAGAGTCAGCGAGGCGTTTCCTAAAGGTCAACAAGGCAGGGGCAGGGCCAGGGTTCGGCTTAACTCGAGATAAGTTAGCGAGGTCTCTGCTGCGGTTCGGGCGCGCGCGAGGCTGGGGTTGCCGGCGTTGCCGTGGGTGTTGCGCTGCCGGAAAGTAACTGCCCGCCGAGCCGCAATCCACCTGGCGACTCCGCGGCCTTGTAGTTACGAAGATCGCGGAGGATTTCCTGTTTCTCGCGCGCATATTGGCCGGCCAGGCGCGTGAGGGCATAGGTGATGATGTCGCTGTGGTGCAGGTCCTGCACCGAGGGATCGCGGCGCATATTCAGCCACAAACGGTGCACCAACTGCACGTCGTCGGGACGTAGCGTGGGCGCGTGCGGTCCGATATAGAAGACCTTGTAATCGCCGCCGGAACCGATGACATAGAAGTTGAATTGCCGCTTTGGCTCGGGCAACGCTTCCCATGCTTGCCCAAGGTGATACGCCTGCTCTTCGGCGGTCATTTTTGTCGAGACGCCGGAGACGACGGAATCGACTTCGAGCGAGTTTGCCCCCTGCACCAGCGCCGCAAAGACGTCACCGGCGGGAACCACGAGCAAAGAGACTTTCTTGCCGAAACTCTCCGCCACAGAAACGGCCTTGGTAAAGATCATCTGCTCGTGCTCGCTGAAGCTCTGATCTTCCGCGCTTAAGAATTCGGGGCCGCCGACGCCCATCATACGCACGCTCATTACCACCACGTCCTGGTCTTCGGTGCTGGTGCGAGCGAGCGCCCACTTGAGCGCGTAGGGATTGGATGCATCGCGCATGGTCACCATGACGCCTCCGGGTCGGATGGCGACCGATTCGCGGCTGATGGATTCCTGGTGTTCAAGCTGGAAATGGTCTTTCATTTGCCGCGCGGTAATGGCGTGGCGGCGCAGGTTCCGCCGTTCGGAGATCGTGAAGATGGTGAAAAAGCCCGCGGCAAAGACCACGCCGCTGATCGTTGCCACGGACTTGGTGAACAGGTTGACGATGGCGGTCGAGAGCAGTGCCAGAAACACGCACGTCAAGCCAATCGGAATCTCGGTATTGCCGATGCGGATGTTGGGCGGGACCTTCCAGCCGCGCTCGCCATGGTATTTCCAGCGCAGCACGAGCATGGCGAGACTGTTAAAAGTGAACGACCAGATCACGCCGAAAGCGTAGGCTTCGCCCAGTGTCACCACGTTGCCCCGGCTGGCGATGATGGTGAAAAGCTGCAGGCCGAAGACCAGATTGACGATGCGATGACTGGTGCCGAATTTGAGGTGCGGCCTGCGAAACCAGTCGGTGAGCACGCCGTCTTCGGCCACCCGCATGAGCACGCCGGTAGAGCCGATGATGGAGGTGTTGATGGCGCCGGAGAGGATGAGAAAGCCGACCAGCACCACGAAGATGCGAAAGGCGATGCGCGCGGCCAGCGGTCCGACCATGTACATCGCCAGCCCGGCGATGAGGTTGTCCTGGTAGATATGAGTGCGCGGCCGGTCGGGAATGAGCATCGATGCCAGCAGCGTAGCGCCGCCGGTGAAGACAAGGCTGTAGATAGCGATGACGATGGCCGCGCGCTTCAGGTTTTTGAGCTTGGGGTGCTCGATCTCGCGGTTTACCTGGGCCAGGCTTTCTTCGCCGCTCATGGCCAGAATCGAGTGGCCAAATGCCATCAGAATGCCGAAGAGCCCGAAGAGGGGCAGCCTGTGACCTTTCAGGAAACCGAGGGCGTCTTCGCTGAAGTGCAGGTTCGATGGAATGGGTGCGGGCGGCAGATGGATGCCGACGACGTAGACCGAGTACAGGCCCCACGCGAACAGGATCACAACCATGACCGTGGTGACCTGCATGACGCGCATGGCTTTTCCGCCGGACTCTTCGATCCCCCTGACGTTTTGCCACCAGAAATAGATCGTGACCAGGGCCGCGAATAAGGCGGCGGTGTGGTTCATGTTGAATTGCAGCGGCTGGCCGTGCGCGTCCATGAGAGCCGGCGGAAGCCAGTGGCTCTGCGCGGCGAGGGTCATCAGCTCGTTGATCAGGCCGGTGATGTACTGGCCCGCCGACACGCCCGAGATCGGCCCGGTAAGAGTGTAATCGAACATCAGCGCCGAGACGCTGAGCTTGGCGAAGGTGCCTCCCAGAGCTTCCTTGACCACGCGATAGACGCCGCCGCGCGTAAACATCGAGCAGCTCTCGACGTAGACCGCGCGCACCGCGAAGCTGAACAGCATGATGCCGAGGATGAACCACGGCGCGGCCGCTCCGACCGCCTGTTCGGCGATGCCGCCGGCATAAAACGCCGAGGAGCCAAGATCGTTGAGAACAACCGCCGCCGCTTCCCAAAAGGAGATGAACGTGAGCATCACCGAAGATGCCACAATGAGCCGGACACGTGCGGACGGTGGGGCTACGGTCGTTCGGGTAGAGGCCATCGCGATAGTGCCGGCCGCAGGGGCCGGCGATTTATGTACCGAGAGCGAAAGTAACAAACGCTCTGCGCTGAGTCTATGACCGATAACCGCTGGAGTCAACCGCTGCGGTGACTTCGCAGCGTGTGCAGAATCGATTTAGTCTTTGCCGAAGAGCTCTTTCCCGTCTTCGATGAAGCTGATCAGCACCACCACGGTCGAGCCGGCGAGCCCAATGAAGAACATGATCTCGAGCACGACCATGAAGAACGCGATGATGTGCATAGAGAGGATTGTAGCGCGATTCGAACGATGTGCCTTGACTCGCCTCGATTTTGCAACCGGCAGACCCAGATCCCTTCCCGAATCGGCGCTCCCCAGGGCGCGCGAAACCGGCTCGCGCCATGCTTTACACTCGGGCCTGTATGCAGCGCCATTCATGGAGGTTGTGGGCCGCCGCGGCCGTGAGCGCCGGCTTGCTGGAACTGCCCTTCCCGCTGGCCGGGCCCATGCCGCCGTGGCGCAGCGTCTTCGCCTGGTTCGGACTCGTCCCGCTGCTCTGGGCCGTGCTGCATCCGTCGGTCGCCGGCGCGCGCAGGCCGCTGCGCCGCGCTTTCTTTCTCGCCTATCTCTGCGGATTCCTCTGGTACGGCGGCAATTGCTACTGGGTGTACCACACCATGCGAATGTACGGCGATATCGGCCCGGTGGTTGCCGCGCTGCTGCTGGTGTTGTTCAGCCTGGTGCTGGGCCTCTATTTTGGCCTCTTTGGATTGTGCCTGGGGCTGGTGCGCCGGGCAACGGGAAAAGTGTGGCCGGCACTGGTTGCCGCGCCCTTCTTCTGGGTCGCGCTGGAGCTGGCCGCGGCGCGAATCACGTCGGTGCCCTGGGATCAGCTTGGGTATTCGCAGGTAGATAACACACTCGTGAATCAGCTCGCGCCATGGACCGGTGATTATGGAATCAGTTTCGTGCTCGTCGCGGTGAATTCTTTCTTGGCCTTGGGCATTCCGCGCAATACGGAAGGCATTAGGGCGATTTCCAAAAGATGGCGATGGACCGCGGTCGCTGGAGCTCTGACCTATGTGCTCCTATACGTGCTTTTCGCGGCGCCATTGAATCTCAGCCCCAAGCCGGCGTCGTCCGCAACAGCCGTCCTCATCCAGCCCAACCTCGACGTGGGCGCCGACATCAACTGGCCAGGCGATGAGTGGAACCGGCACATGGCGCAGTTCGCAAAGCTTGCCGATGAGGATTGTAACAGCTATATCGCCGGCATTCCGCAAACGGGCGCGCCGACCGTCGTGCCTGAGTGTCCGATTCCGCCGGCTCGGCCGGATCTTGTGGTATGGCCGGAGGCGCCGGCGCCGTTCGAGGAACCAGACCCACGGTTTGAGAAGGCGCTGCAAGAGATCGCACGCCAGGTGCGGGCGCCGCTGGCCGTAGGCGGCATCGGCATGGATTACTCGGACGAGGCGCAGGCATGGCACGACTACAACTCCGCGCTGGTGATCGGCGCGGACGGCGAACGCGTGGGCCGCTACGACAAGATCCATCTCGTGCCGTTCGGTGAGTACGTGCCCTTCGACAAGTTCTTGTTTTTCGCGCGCAAGCTTACGGGGCGGGTTTCGCGGTTCGATCGCGGCGACATGCGCAAGGTTTTTCTACTGCCCGGATCCGACGGCAAGGGCCATCGCTACGGCATTTTCATCTGCTACGAGGCAGTCTTCGCCGATGAAGTGCGCGA
>JASHTH010000840.1 GCA_030040655.1 Acidobacteriaceae bacterium
AACCGCTCACCCACTCGAACACCCACAACAGGATGCAAACACCGAACGTGGCCGCTCCGGCAATGATCTGATTCCTGGTCAGGGTGGAGATGAACGTACCAATCGCCAGAAGCAAGCCGCCCTGCAGAAGCAGCCCCAGGTAGCCGACGGCGAGGGGCGTCCAATCGGGGTTACCGTACAAAAAGAGAAATCCAAAATTCAGCGCCGTAAACAGCAACAGGCAAGCGTAAAGAATCAGCGCCGCGAACCATTTGCCGAGGATGACTTCGACGTCGCGAACCGGCGACGTGGCCAGCAGTTCGATCGTTCCCGAACGTTTTTCTTCCGCGAACAGGCGCATCGTGATCATGGGGATAAAGAAGAGCGAAATCACGCCGACGTTCGATAGCAACGGCCGGATGATCTGCTCGTTGACGTTCATGGGCATGGTTTCGCCGCGCAACTGCATTTCCATGCCCGCCATCACGAAATAACCGAGTGCGTTAAAGAAGAAGAACCCGAAGATCACGCCGAACATGGTCAACAGCAGATAGGCAATGGGCGAGGCGAAGTACGTGCCCAGCTCCTTGCGGCAGATGGTCCAGATATTCCTCATGCGGGTATCTCGCTTGCGGGTTCCGTCACTTCGGCCGGAGTTTCCTCGCCCGTCAGCTCGAGGAAGATTTCTTCCAGGCTCATGCTGGCGGCGCGCAGCTCGTTCAGGTCCCACCCGGCTGCGACGATGGCGCGGGCCAGGTCGCCGCGAATCAGTTGTCCCTTCTGCGTCTGCACCTCGAAGATCACGCGATGATCTTTCGGATCTTTGCACAGCACCTGCGCCACGCCGGGAATCTGTTCGAGCGTGCTCTGCACCTGCTGGGCATCGAGCGATCCGTCACGGCCGGCGATCTCCACCAGCAGCGACTCCACTCCGCGCGTGCGCGCCTGCAGGTTGCGCACCGAGTCGGTGGCCGCCAGCTTGCCCTTGTTGATGATGATGACCTGTTCGCAGGTCTGCTCCACTTCAGGGAGAATGTGCGTGCTGAGAATGATGGTGTGATCGCCGGCCAGGCTCTTGATCAGATCTCGCGTCTCGTTGATCTGCTTGGGGTCGAGCCCCGCGGTGGGCTCGTCGAGAATGAGCACTTCGGGGTTGTGGATGATGGCCTGCGCCAGCCCGACGCGCTGGCGATAGCCTTTGGAGAGCTTGCCCAGCAGCCTGGTCTTCACATCGGCGATCGAACAGCGCCCGCAAACGTAGTCGATGCGCTTGTCGAGTTCCGCGCCCGAGAGGCCTTTCAGCTTGCCGACAAAGCGCAGGTATTCGACCGTCGCCATCTCGGGATAGAGCGGAGGCGTCTCGGGCAGGTAGCCGACGCGCTTCTTCACCTCGCGCGGCTGTTCGAGGACGTCGAATCCGGCCACTTTCGCGGTGCCCGCCGACGGCGGCAGAAAGCACGTGAGCACGCGCATGGTAGTCGTCTTCCCGGCGCCGTTGGGGCCAAGGAATCCGACAATCTGGCCTTTTTCGACGGAAAATGAGATCTGATCAACGGCAGTCGTGCGCGCGTACCGTTTGGTAAGCTGCTTGACTTCAATCATCGTTCCAAGGCTTTGACGTGCGGGGATTGAAGCTCGTTATCAACAGATGCTGCGGGCTTCGCACAAACATATCCATCCTACAAACCGCTCGCGGCGCATGTCAAACACCCGCAATTCGGCCGGATCGAACGGCTCATTTCTTGCGCGCAGGCTTTTTGGGGGCGAGCGAGCCGACGAGCTTCTCCAGTTCCGCCACGCGCTGCTTCAACTCCGCCACTTCTTCCGATTCCTGCGCCTTGGACGGCTGCGAGCGGGAGTTGCGCGGGACTTCGGCTGGCTCGAGCGGCGGAACCTCGGACGCCGGGGCGCGGCTCGCGGCAAAGCCTTGCATGAAATCGAAGGGATTCATCGACGGAGTCATGGCCCGATAGGTGTTCTGGTAGATGTCGAGCATCGCTTTCATGTATTTCAGCGCGCTCTCCTGGCTGGCCCGGCCGGTGGCGATCACCATCTGGCGCAAGACGTCGAGGGGGAAGTTGGACTCCGGTGTCTTGGCGTCTTCGACAATGATCTGCGTGAGGATAAGGCGCGTGATGTCTTCGCCGGTCGCGGCATCGACCACGCGCACGTCATCGCCTCGCTGCAGCAGTTGCGCCACCTCCTCCAGGTTCACGTAGCGGCTGTTGGTGGTGTCGTAGAGCCGGCGGTTCTCGTATTTTTTGATGACAACGACCCTCTGCGCCATGCTGGTTCATTTTACCCTTGACAGGCTTCGGGAACGGAGTAATATGTCTTTATGCTGCAGTGCAGCAATACTTGCAGCATAAGCCAAGAGAAGGAGAAGCGTATGAACCCCACAAAAAGGACGCCGGGCGAGGCCGAGATGCCCCCGACAGCGGAGAAGGTGGAGAAAGTAGATCTCTTCGAATCCGCCGCGGAGCTCTATACCAAGGGCGTAGAACGTCTTGCCGAGGTTCAGAAGAAGGGCATCGAGTATGCCGCGCAGCAGGGCACCGACCTGATCGCCGCGTGGAAGAAGGCTGTCCCGGTCGTGCCGGCAGTGCCCGGAGCGTTCCTGCTGGATGTGACAGCGAATGCCTTCGAGCGGTTCGCGGAGACCGAGAAAGGCGTGATCGACCTCATCGTGGAGCAAACCCGCGCCATGGCAAACTTGGCCAAGGACCGCACCAGCTCGGTTTCCAAGGCCACCCAGGGCGCCGTTGCCGTAGTGCAGCAAACGATGGAGCGGTCGGTGGCGGCACAGAAGAAGGCGCTCGACTTCTCCGCCGCGCAGAGCAAGGCGACTTTCGACACGGCGAAGCAGCAATTCGGCCTTGCGGGAACCCCGGCCGAGGCGCTCGCCGACTCACTGCAGCATGGCGTTGACACCTTTGTGGAGACGCAAAAGGAACTGCTGGATATCGCCGCCAAGCCGTTCCAGCCGGTGAACTGAGCGACAACGCCGGCGATGCACAGGTGATCCGGCTCACATCGTTGTGTGATCTGCGAGCTTACGATTGGCTCACGCAGCGGCACAACGAGGTATATGCTGTTGTGTGACTTGCCACAGTGGAGTCACCGATGAATGACGGGCAAAGTGAGTCCGCAAAGCCCTTCGATCCGTTCGAGCCGTTTCGCGGAATGCGCGACGCGTACCTCGATGCCATGGCCAAGGTCATGGTCGACGCGGTCAACTCCGAGGGGTACGCGCAGGCGTCCGGGGTCATGCTCGATGCCTATCTGACGGCCTCGGCGCCCTTCCGCGAGGCGCTCGAACGATCCATGGTTCATGCGCTCGAACAACTGTCCCTGCCCTCGCGCCAGGAGGTGACCGCTCTGGCCGCGCGGTTCACTAACCTCGAGATGCGGCTCGACGACATGGATGCGAAGCTGGACGCCATTGTTGCGGCGCAGCAGAAAGCGGCGGCGAAGACGGCAGAGCCGCCCAAGCCTGCGCCGGATTCGGCCGCGGCCGGAGCAGGGGCGCGGCCCGAAGCAGCGGATACCAAGCCGCCGGGCAGAAGGGGCGCGAGGGACGGCAAGAGGTAGAGATGGCAGAGGCTGCGGTTCGACCCGATCAACCCTCCCAGTTGGAGCGGCGGTTGCAAACACTGAGCCGTGTGCTGACCACCAGGGCCCAAATCGCGCAAACTCCCAAACGGATGGTCTGGGCTCTCAACAAGGCAAGACTTTTCCGCTATTTTCCCGTAGTTCCCGCCCAGCAGAGACATCGGATCCCGCTGCTTTTGATTTTTGCGATTATGAACCGGCCGTCGATCCTCGATCTTCGGCCGGGTCATAGCTTTGTGGAGCACATGGTCAAGCGCGGCTACGATGTCTATCTGCTCGATTGGGGCGTTCCCGGTATCGAGGATCAGGACCTGAAGTTCGACGACTATGCGCTCGAGTACCTGCCGCGGGCCATTCGCAAAATGAAAGCCGTCTCCGGCGTGGAAGAGTTCAGCCTGCTGGGCTGGTGCATCGGCGCCATCTTGACGACGATTTATGCGGCGATGCGCCCCAATGACGGACTGCGCAATCTGCTTCTGCTGACCGCACCGCTCGATTTCTCGAACCGCCAGGGGCTGACCTTCGCGCGCTGGACCGACTCAAAGTACTTCCCCCTGGAAAAGGTGCTGGCGGCCTTCGGCAACATGCCCGGCGAAATGATCGACTATGGCGCGAAGATGCTCAAGCCGGTCGACAATTTCGTCGGCAATTACGCCAAGCTGTGGGACATCATCGACGATCCGCGCGCGGTGGAAGCGTGGCACGCCATGAACACCTGGGTGACCGATTACATTCCCATGGCCGGCGGAGCTTACCGGCAGCTCATCGACGATTTCTATCGCAAGGACCGGCTGATGCAGGGCCAACTCGTGATCCGCGGACAACGCGTCGACCTGAGCCGAGTGCGCGCCAACCTGTTCACCATGATCGCCGAGGGCGACCACATTACG
Source organism: Acidobacteriaceae bacterium (assembly GCA_030040655.1). Lineage (GTDB taxonomy): Bacteria > Acidobacteriota > Terriglobia > Terriglobales > Acidobacteriaceae > Telmatobacter. The sequence continues at coordinate 4,482 of JASHTH010000840.1, forward strand.
CCGCCCTGCCAGTCGGCTTCGATCATGGACAAGGTGAGCAGCAACGACAAAGAACTCTTCCGCATCCCCGGCGGGCACATCGGAATCATGGCCGGGAGCCAAGCGCACAAACTCACCTGGCCACACATCGAGCAGTGGCTCGGCGCGCGCTCCGAATAGGTTGATTCAGTCCTGCGAAACAAATATCCTGTTCCCGAAAAAGGGACAGCCGCAGATTTTTCAACTCCGTCCCGCTTCTTTGGACTTCGCTCAGGATGACAAGCGGGCAGGATTCATGCAGCGATCAATCGCCCGCTGCGAACTACATGTAGATTCCGCCGTTGACGTTGATCTGCTGCCCCGTGATGTGGGCTCCATCGCAGACCAGGAAGGCCACGGCCTTGGCAATCTCGATCGGCTCGGCGAGTCGCCGCATCGGGATCTTGCCTTTGATTTGTTCGAGGATTTCGGGCGGCACCGTGCCAAGCATGTCAGTTGCCGTAAAGCCCGGCGCAACCACGTTGGCGGTGATGTTGTACTTGGCCAGTTCGAGAGCCAGCACCTTGGTGAAGGCGATGATTCCCCCCTTGCTGGCGGCGTAGTTTGCCTGGCCAAAGTTGCCCGCCTGCCCCACGAAAGACGCAATGTTGACAATGCGCCCGAATTTCCGCTCGATCATCGACGGCACTGCGGCGCTGGTGCAGTAGTAGGTGCCGTGCAGGTTGGTATCGATCACGTCGAGCCAGTCGTCGTCGGTCATCTTGCGGATGCTTCGGTCGCGGGTGATGCCGGCATTGTTGACCAGGATGTCGAGCTGCCGGTACTGATCGAGCACGTCGCTCACGATTTTGCGCGCTTCGATCCGGTTGGCCACATCGCCTTGAAAGATGCGGCTCTCGCCTCCGGCGTCCCGTATCCGGTCTCGCGCTTCTTCCGCGCCGCTCTGCCCGGTGCGGAAATTGATGGCGACGATGGCCCCCCGCTCGCCAAGCTCCATCGCGATGGCGCGCCCGATACCCCGGGAGGAGCCGGTAACCAACGCCACTTTGCCGGCAAGAGGCTTCGAAACCACAACTTCAGCTTCGTAGAGAACTGCTGTGCCCATACGGTTGCTCCTTTCTGCGAGGTCTCAGGAATCCGAGAGCTCGAGGCGAGCGCTCTTAGCTGGCGATATCGACTTAGAGCTTCCCCTCTGGCACCACAAGGACTGCTGGAGCGGCGCCCTCTAGCCCCTAATTCATGGCCTCAAAGATCGCGGCGATGCCCTGCCCGCCGCCAATGCACATCGTGACCAAGGCATATCGACCGCCGATGCGGCGCAGCTCGTGCACCGCTTTCACGGTGACAATGGCGCCGGTAGCGCCAAGAGGATGGCCCAGGGAGATTCCACTCCCGTTGGGATTGGTTTTCTCGGGCGGAAAGCCCAGCTCGCCTCTCACCGCGAGCAACTGCGCAGCGAAGGCTTCGTTCACTTCGAAAACATCGATGTTGCAGGCGCAGAGACCGGTGCGCTTGAACAGCCTCTGCACTGCGGGCACCGGCCCGATGCCCATGATCGCGGGCTCGACGCCGGCGATGGTGTAGTCCACGAGCTTCGCCAAAGGCTTCAGTCCGCGCTGCTCGGCGGCCTTGGCGTCCATCAGAACCACGGCTGCGGCGCCGTCGTTGATCGTCGAAGCGTTGCCGGCGGTGATGGTGCCCGCTTTGTCAAAGGCGGGCTTGAGCTTGGCCAGGCTTTCCAGGTTGGTGTCGGCCCGCGGAGATTCGTCGGTCACAAATGGAGTCGTCCCATTCTTCGTCTTCAGTTCAATGGGAACGATCTGATCGTTGAATTTGCCTTCCTGGATCGCGTTGGTGGCGCGCCGGTGGCTCTCGACGGCCAGTGCGTCCTGATCCTCCCGGGTGATTCCCCATCGCCGCGCTACCGTTTCGGCGGTGAGTCCCATGTGGGTTCCATCGAACGGGTCGGTGAGTGCGCCCACCAGAACGTCGACGGCGTTGGCGTCGTTCAGGCGCGCTCCCCAGCGCATGGCGGGCAGCCAGTAGGGGGCCCGGCTCATCGATTCCGTTCCGCCGGCGATCGCCGCCTCGGCATCGGCGTGCGCGATCGTCTCCGCGGCCGTCAAAATCGCCTGCAGCCCGCTTCCACACACGCGATTGAGCGTCAGCGCCGGCGTTTCCACCGGCAGCCCTCCGCGCAGGGCGGCAACTCGCGCCAGGTACATGTCCTTGGCCTCGGTGTGAATCACGTTTCCGAAGACCAGGTGACCAATATCGCCCGGAGCCAGACCCGAACGTTGCAGGCTCTCGCGCACCACGGTGGCCGCTAGTTCGCTGGGCGGGATGTCTTTGAGTGCGCCTCCAAATTTGCCGATGGCCGTTCGCACGGCACTTAAGATCACGACGTCTCGGTTCGGCATAAAACCCTCGCTTTTGCTTTGGCGTACAAAAAACTCCTTGGTTAGAGACACTGCCGAATTCAGGCCGATCGATTGTTTCTTATCGCCTGAGTTCGAAGACTGCGAACGATTTGTGCGGAATCAGTGCTTTAACGCGGAAGCGAAAAGTAGAGCTCCGCCCGCGCGGACGGTACGCGCAATTTGAATCACTCGTGGAGCGGGGGAGGCAATCTCGGCGATCGGTTCGCATCCGCTGCTTCCGGCCAGATAAGAAGTCGGCACCGTGATCGGCGCACTTCAGCAACCTCGCTTGGCCCAAAACGTGAGTGCGATAGAGGCTCTGCCGCCCAGCACACCACCCGGGGGCCTTCCGCAGCCTGGCCGGCAGCGTCTTTCAGCAGATGAGAACATTACGTGCGCGTACCGGCCGGGAACCGCGGACCTAGTAACTTTAGTGGTAGATCGTGCGCCTCACTGTATCCGGCATCACACCTGTATTGCGGGCGCTGCTTCCGCCGCCCCGGCCGATCTGTGGATCCAGCGACAAACTCTTGCCGCAACTCCGATTCCGACACCCGGCATCGATGGCGTTCGCATCAACTACAACTTGTGTGGCTGGACATTATTGCAGTGCAGCAAGTATTATGCTGCAAGACAGCAAAACCACATCTCTCTACGAAGGACGAAAGACCATGGAATCAGCACTCCTGCAAGCCTGCCCCGAAAGCGCAATTGAGATGCCGTTTACCCTGGAGGGCAAGACGGCCCTGGTGACCGGCGCCGGCCGCGGCATCGGCAAGGCCATTGCCAAGCGGTTGTACTCGGCGGGGGCGCGGGTGATGGTGAATGACCTGGACGAGAGGATGCTTCTCGAGTCGGAAGCCGAATATGGAGAAACCGATCGCGTGCGCCATATCTGCGGCGACCTGACCGATCCCAACATGCCCCAGGAAATCGTGGACGCCACGCTGGCCACCTTCGGCGCGATCGATATCGTGGTCAACAACGCCGGCTACAGTTGGGACAACGTCATCCAGAAGACGACCGACGAACAGTTCCTGGCCATGATGGAGATCCACCTGGTGACGCCGTTCCGCATTCTGCGGGCGGCCTCGACCTACATCCGCGAGACGGCGAAGAAAGAGATCGCCGTGGGCCAGCGCGTGATGCGCAAAGTCGTCAACATTACATCGATTTCAGGCACCGACGGCAATCCCGGCCAAGTGGGATACTCCTCGGGAAAAGCCGGAGTGATCGGTTTGACGAAAACGCTGGCCAAGGAGTGGGGACGATACAACGTGAATGTCAACGCGGTGGGGTTCGGGCTGATACAGACACGCTTGGTCCAGCCGCTGGACGGCTCCGGCTCGGGCATGGAGATGCATGGGCATCAGATCAAGCTGGGCGTGCAGCAAAGCTTGCTCGATTCGGTCAAGAGTGCATGTCCATTGGGCCGCCTGGGCACACCTGAGGAGGCCGCAGGCGCAGTGCTGTTCTTCTGCTCGCCGCTTTCCGATTATGTGACCGGCGAAGTTCTCATCTGCGGTGGGGGCTTACACTTCTAGGAGAGCTCGCTCGGAGACTTCTTCCCAGATCTCGGCATCGGCGGCCTTGGCGAACCGATACTCTTCTTCGACAAGCCAGTAGACCTCCAGCCAGTGGTCGAGACTGCACTCGTGGCTGGAATCGTAGGAAATCAACTCCGGCCGGTGCTGGAGTTCGACGGAACGCTCGGAACGGCGTTTGTTCTTGGGCGGCATGGACACCTCCCCGCCCGCGCTTGACGCGGCGGACCTGGCCCTAATTCACCCAGCAAAGCACTGAGGGGCAAAAGGCGGATGTATTCGCCGTCACATGTGTCGGTTCGGAACGAAGGCGATCCCGCTCATCCGGCCCGGGCGAGAAGATACTCGTCGTGGAAGGTGCGCCAGACCGGCTCCTTTGCGGAAAAGGCCGGCAATTCAAAGGGATGAGCGTCCGGTTCGAGGTCGTGGTTGAGCGGCGACGAGTCGGCTGCGCTGGCGATGAAGTCGGCAAAGCACACAGCCGTCAGCGGCGAAAACTGTGGATCCCCGGCGCCGGCCGCAGCGTGATGGGAGCCGACGGCATGAACGATCGACTCGGGAAGCCCCCATATCGCCATAAGGTAGGCGCCGATCTGGTCGTGGGTGCAACCCACAAAATCCGTCTCCAAGTCCCGGTAAGAGCGCTCGCCGCCTCCCACGCGCTCCATCACTCGACGGTATTCTTCCGGCATCTCGGCCAGCAGCACGATTTTACCCACATCGTGCAGCAGACCGGTGGTGAAGCTTTCTTCCTGGACGGCCTTGGCGCCGGTCTCGGATGCAGCAATGCGCCGCGCCAGCCAGGCTACGGCCATGCTGTGATCCCATAGCGCGGGGATATAAGCCGCGGCATGCGAGTGACGGTCGAACTGCGAAAAAACATGAATGGACAGCATGAGGCTGCGAATGATTTCCGCGCCGATCAAGGACAACGCGTGCGACAGGCTGGATACATGGCCGCGCGCGCCGAGAAACGCCGAGTTGGCCAGTTGCAGGATCTTGGCCGCCATGGCGACATCGCGAGAGATGATTTGCTCGATCTCCGCAATCGACGTGTTCTCCGAAGCCAACGCGGCTGAAAGCTCGTTGTAGAGCGTGGGCAAGCTGGGAATGGAACGCAGCCGCGAGACGATAGCGGCCAGCGATGGGTTGCGGAGCAGATCGCGCATGGCGAAGGCCTGGGCGAGCCGCGCCTTGAGCTCCTGCACGTCGCACGGCTTCGACAAAAATTGATGGGCCGGAGCGATAGAGCGCAGGACCGCCTCTTTCTCCGACTGCCCGGAGAGAACGATCCGCACCATGTCGCAATGCCGCTCTTTGACGCGTTCCAGCAATTGCGCGCCGTCCATCAACGGCATGCGCATGTCGCTGACGATGGCGTCGAAAGGCTCTTGGTCCAGGGCCTGGAGCGCCTCGGCGCCGCCGCCGACGAAGCGCATCTCCCACTCGTTGCGCATGCAGTGCAGGGCGCGGCGAAGGCCGGCCAGCACCAGGGCTTCGTCGTCGACAAATAATAGGCGTTTCGGCATCACTTCTCCGCTGGGTGGCCGGCGGTCTCGAACGGAAGTTGGACGAAGAAGGTCGTTCCCTTGCCCTTTTCGGTTTCGAACCAGAGCTTGCCCTGATGTTTCTTGACGATGACGCTGTAGGCCAGGGCCAGTCCCTGGCCGGTTCCTTTGCCGACCTCTTTTGTGGTGAAGAACGGCTCGTAAATGCGCGACTGGATCTCTTCGGGGATTCCCATGCCCGTGTCGGCGATCGCGATCTCCGCAAAGCGGCCGCGATTGCGGCTGCGGATGGTGATTTTTCCCTTTTCGTTTCCGTTCACCTTGTCCTTGATGGCGTGCGCGGCATTGACGACCAGGTTGAGAATGACCTGGTTGACTTCTCCGGCGTAGCAAACCACCGGCGGAATCGTCTCGTCGAAGTCCGTCGCCATCTCCGCCACGTATTTCCACTCGTTGCGGGCCACGGTGATGGTGGACTCGATGGCTTTGTTCAGGTCGGTTCCGGTTTTGTCGGCGGAATCGGGATGGGAGAACTCTTTCATGGCGCGCACGATGTTGGCCACTCGCCGCGCGCCGTCGAGGCTCTGCGCAATGGCGTGGGGAATCTCCTCGGAGATGAAATCGAGATCGAGCTTTGCTTCCGCTTCGCGAAGCTCTGCCGCCGCCGAGGGCGATGCCTTCTCCAGGTAATCTTTGTTCGTCCTCCGATACCTTTCGATCAACTGAGCAACGGCAGACCATGAGTCTTGGAAGAACGTGACATTATCCGTGACAAACTGCGTGGGCGTGTTGATTTCGTGAGCAATCCCGGCCGCCAGTTGCCCGATGCCTTCGAGCTTCTGCGCCTGGCGGAGCTCGGCTTCCAGCTTTTTGCGCTCCGTGATGTCTTCCTTGACGCTCAGGTAATGCGTAATCTTTCCGTTGCGATCGAAGATCGGAGTGATGGCCGCCAATTCCCAGAAGAACTCGCCATTCTTCTTTTTGTTGCGAAACTCTCCGCGCCACTCCTTACCTCCGCGAATGGTCTGCCATAGCGTGACGTACATTTCGCGCGGAGAGTAACCGGAATTGAGGATCCTTGGCGTTTTTCCTCGAACTTCTTCAAAGCTATAGCCCGTGCATTCGGAAAACCTTCGATTCACATATGCGATCTTCCCCGATGGATCGGTGATGATGACCGATACCGGGCTTTGTTCCACGGCCGCGGAAAGCTGCCGGAGCGTGGCTTCGTTGCGCCTTCTTTCCGTAACATCCCTGAAGCTCCAGATGCGGCCGTAGTACTTCCCCGTCTCATCCAAAACCGGCGCGGAATACCGATCGAGGATGGTGCCGTTCTTCAGCTCGATCTCATCGTCGCTCGTTTCTTCCGGGTGGCTGTAGAGATAGTCGACCTTGGCCAGGAACGTCTCAGGGGCCTTTACCAGTTGCTGCACATGCCGAAGGAGCGGCGCGTCGGCAGGATCGCCGAGTATCTCCCGGGGAACGGCGAAGATCTCAGCGTAGCGACGGTTCAGCAGAAGACGGCGATTGTTTTCATCCACCACGAGAATGCCTTCATTCGTGGAATTCAACTGGGCTTCAAGGAACGCGGTCTTCGATTTGAGCTCGAACTCCGCGTGCTTTCGCGGCGTGATGTCGGTAAACAAGCCGTCGGCGTAGAGGATTCCCTGCTCCCGATACGTTTCATTCGTGCGGTTGTGGATCCACACCCAGGCGCCGTCTTTGGATCGGATTCGATACTCTTGGTCGAAAGGTTTTTGCGCGGCGAAGAAGTCGTTCCAAGCCTGTGCGACTCGATCCGCATCGTCGGGATGGACATTGTCCCGGGGCAGCTTTCCTTCGCCGGCGCGGATCTCTTCCGAGGTATAGCCGAGCACATCGACAACCTTGGGGCTCATATAGACAATGCGGCGATTCTGGTCGACGGTCCAGGAGACGTCGGGCAGGCTGGCGAGGATGCGGCGAAACTTCTCCTTGCTCTGTTGCAGCTCCACCACGGCATCCTGGGCGCCGATTCGTGCGGATCGCACGGTAGAGCTCAGGAAGCCTGCCACCAGGGCGCTCAACAGAAAGGGTGCGATATAGGGCCTCGCCTCCGCGCCGATGCCCCAGGTATAAAGCGGAGGCAGAAAAAAATAATCGAACAAGAACGGCGCAAGAAGCGCGGACGCTAGGCCCGGTCCGTGGCCGCCCACCCAGGCTGAAGCCACCACGGCGCCGAGGAAAAGGTACTCGGCGATATGGGGAATCACCGGCTGCAGCAGTTCCGAGGCAAGCAATGCGATCCCAAGGAAAAGCGGCACCAGTGCGAAGTGAAACAATCTCTCCCCGAACGTAGCTTTCACTGGACCTTCTCCACTTGAGAGCGCGCCGCGGGACGGCGCAAACCGAGAACACGTTGCCGGCCACATTGATCTTCGGCGGAACGGTGCAAAGCTTGAGGAATGTCCCGTTTTCAAAGAGCCGGCGCCGGCCCCCTCTTTTCCCGGCGGCGTTCTCTTCGAGGAGTGTCGCGATAGACCCATGCCGGCCGCACCGCCAGCATTTCCCCTGCAACGGCCGCTCATTGTTTTCGAGCAACCTGCCGATTCAATTCGTAGAACACTTCAACGGAGGAAGGCGTGATCGGCGATCGAGTCCTGTTTGTCGACGACGAGTTGTCCGCGCTGCGCGGCTATCAAAGAGTGCTGCACGGCGAGTTTTCCGTGAGCACCGCCGTGGGCGGCGAGCAGGGGCTCGCGGCGATCCAGGCCAACGGACCGTATGCGGTCGTCATCTCGGACATGAGAATGCCGGGCATGAACGGCGCCGAATTTCTGGCGCGCGTCCGCGAAAGAGCGCCACATACGGTGCGGATGCTGTTGACGGGATATGCCGACGTGCAGTCGGCCATTCAAGCCGTGAACCAGGGCAACATCTTCCGCTTCCTCACCAAACCCTGCGAAAGAGCCGAACTGGTAAAGGCCATCAACCTCGGCCTGGAGATGTATCGCGCAGCCATGACGGAAAAGGAGATGGTCAAGAAGGCGGAGCTGATCGGACGTTCTCAATTGGAATGGGACCGCGTCGACGTTCACCCGCAGGAAGAGCTCAAGAGCCCGGTAGGCCTCCCCGGAGCCGCGCAGGCCAAGGATTATCTCGCCGCACAGTTCGGCACCGACTTCCGCTGTCACGTTGTTCTGTTCAAGCTCACCCTGTTCAAAACCATCGAAGAGCGCTATGGCGAAGAAGCCGCTGTGGACTATTTGAAGAGCGCCGTGAAGTTCCTCAAGCAGCCGCTGCGGCCGGAAGATCGCCTGTTCCAGTGGAGCCGGGACGTCCTGATGTTGATTCTCAGCCGCCAGCTCTCGCCGCATGCCCTGCGCCAGGAGATCACGCGACAGACCTCCGGTCCGCACCAGCACATCCTCGAAGTCGACGGGAAACGCATCATGTTCGGCATTGCAACCACCTTCGATCTGCTGCCGCTGGCGCAGTTTTCGAATCTCGACGGCCTGTTGGAGGCCTTCGACGCCAAGCTGGTGGCGAAGATCTAGGTCTGCGAAGGCGTGAATTCGCGCCTTCGGAGTGCCGGTTTCCCAGGTCCTAGAATCGGGACCTGGGGCACCCCAGGATGGTTCAAAATCAAGCGGCGAGAGCCCTAGTTTCCATTCAGCGAGGTTCGCAGCCTAGAATGCCAGTGTCATCGTGATCGATCTCCCGGTCGAACCACACTGGCATGAGAGCAGCCATCTTCGATTCCGGCAAGGCCACGCCCGGCAACTGGCTGGCGGTTGAAATCGTTCCGAAACCGGAGCCCACGCCGGGACACGTGCTTCTCAAGGTCCTAGCATGCGGAGTCTGCCGCACCGATCTGCACATCGTCGAGCGCGACCTGCCGCCGCTGGTGCCGCGCGTCATTCCCGGTCATCAGATTGTCGGCGAGGTCGTCCAATGCGCGGCCGCGGAGCTGCCGATCGGTGCGCGAGTCGGCGTTTCGTGGATGAGCGGAGTGGATGGCGACTGCTGGTTCTGCCGCCACCAAATGGAAAACCTCTGCGAGCATCCGGTGTTCACCGGCTACTCGGTGAATGGCGGCTATGCGGAGTACGTTTCCGTGCGTACCGACTTTACCATCCCGCTGCCCGCAAACCTCGACAACGCCCACATCGCTCCGCTGCTCTGCGCGGGCATCATCGGCTATCGCAGCCTGCGCGTCGCAGGCGTCCAGCGAGGAGAGCGCGTCGGCCTTTTCGGCTTCGGCAGCTCGGCGTCACTGGCCATCCGCGTCCTGCAATCGTGGGATTGCGAGGTCTATGTTGTCACGCGCGGCGAGTCGCACCGCAAGGCGGCGGAAGCGCGGGGCGCAACCTGGGTGGGCGACGAAAACGCCAAGCCTCCCGTCGAGCTCGACCGCGCCGTCACCTTTGCTCCCAGCGGAAAGGTTGTCATTCATGCGTTGTCGACTCTGCGCAAAGGCGGAGTGGTGGCGATCAACGCCATCCATCTCGACGAGGTGCCGGCGTTCGACTACGACAAGCTGCTGTGGGGCGAACGCCAGATGCGCAGCGTAGCCAACATGACGCGCCAGGATGCGCGCGAGTTTGTCGCGCTGGCCGGCGAGCTGAACATCCGGCCGGCGGTCAATACGTTTTCACTCGAAGAGGCGAATGCGGCGCTCGCCGCCGTCAAGCACGAGAGCGAGGAGGGATCGATTGTAATCGTGATATAGCGTCCGGCGTCGAACTTCCGCCGCATAAACGCGCTGTCATCCTGGCGCTGAGCGCAGCGAAGCGGAAGGATCTGCGGTTGCTTTTGGAGCCTCGAAGTGGTGGTACTTCCGAGTTGAGCATGGGTCTTCGACCCGCCCATATGAATGAAAATCGCTT
>JASHTH010000841.1 GCA_030040655.1 Acidobacteriaceae bacterium
TCGGAGTCCGGTGTCAGCATCGATGAAGAGACCACCAACCTGATCCGCTACCAGACCGCCTACGAGGCCGCCGCGCGCATCGTAAGCACCATTCAGGCATTGAACACCGTGACGCTCGATATGGGCTCCACGCAGAGCTATTAGCTGATTTAGGGAGGCTCTGAAAAACCGGTTTTGTAACAGGGCAGGACTTGCCGGGGTCCCCAACAAGCCGGTTTTGCTTGTTGGGGTGGCTTTAGTCGTGCCGATAGCGACAAAAAAGCAAAAGGGCTTTAGCCCCTGAGGTGAAGCTCTTGGGCTACTCAGAGCCCGTTGAGACTGATATGCGCGTGAATTCGAACCTCGTTCCCGACATCCTGGCCGACTTGCAGCAGAGCCAGACGATGCTGAACACGGCTCTGCAGGAGGTCGCGACGGGCAAGAGCGTCAATGTGCCTTCCGACAATCCTGAGGCCTCCGCCGAAATGGTGGGCAATACGCTCGAGACCGCCGACGTCGACCAATACACGCAGAATGTTACCGGCGTGCTGTCGACCGTCCAGTCGGCCGACTCCGCATTGAGCGCGGTAGTCAGCTCGCTTACGCAAGCCATCTCGCTGGGCACCGAAGGCGCCAATGGCACCACCAACTCCACCAATCAGCAGGCGCTCGCAGAGCAGGTGCAGTCGATCCTTTCCAGCGTCGTCGCGCAGGCTAACACCACCTACAACGGCAACTATCTCTTCGGCGGCACCGCTTCCTCCGCGCCGCCGTACACTGCCGATTCCTCTTCGCCCACGGGCTACACGTACAACGGCAACAACGACACCAATTCCGTGGCCGTGGGCGATAACATGAGCATCCAGGTCAATCTGCCCGGCAGCCAGATCTTCTCCAACTCCAGCGCCGACGTAATCGGTTCCCTCAGCTCGCTCGTCTCCGCGCTCCAGAGCGGCAATACTTCCGCTATCTCCTCGGCCACGAACTCCATCAGTAACGCCCTGAATTATGTTTCTCAGCAGCGCGTCTTTTACGGCAACGCCGAGAGCCAGTTGAACTCGCAGGAGACCTATCTCCAGCAGGAGACGGTGAGCCTCAGCTCGCAGCAGAGCTCGCTGGTCGACGTGAATGAAGCGCAGGCCGCCACGCAGCTGAGCCAGGCCGAGACCGACAACAGCGCCGCACTCGCCGCCGCCGCCAAGGTTCTGCCCAACACGCTGCTCGATTATCTGGCGATTCCCGAATAGCTGCCGGTAGCTGAAGCTCGCAACCTACGATGCATGGGCGCCCCATCCTTGCGGCGTGTCGCCGCGGCGACTTGTTGCCGCAAGGGTGGATCGAACCAAGTCACCCTGTCGGAGCACTGGCGACTCCAAGACAAAAAATGGGGCGCGTCTCCGCGCCCCCAATCCTTGGACCTGTTTGTTTTAAGCCGACCAGCTTAGCCGCCTGCGCTCCAACCCCGCAGCAAAACCGCCGTAGTTTGCCGGGCGCGCCGGGGGAAGAATCTCCAGACCGGCATCTTCCCTGTGCATGTCGAGTTTCTGCCATACTTCCCGCATGCTCAGGACCTCGGCCATGATCTCTTCCAGCATCTTTGCCGACTGCTTCGCCTGTGCTTCGATGATTCTACGTCGCATCTTTTCGTAAACGGCGATCAGCCTGCTGGCAAGCTCGCCGCTCTCTGCGTCCACCAGATTCTCCAGGTAGCTGACGACGAGCAATGCGTGCTTGAGCTCGTTGGTGCGGGCTTCAATGCCGTCCTCCCGTTGTGCGGCCGCCGCGCGGCGCAGGTCGCCGGCCAACGTGTCGTAGAGGGCGATCAGGAGGCCGAAGCCGCTGGCCCCCTGCGCGGCTACTGTTCGATAGGTGAAATCCGTCGATTTCATGGTTCTCTTTAACTATTGGATGAATTGTTGTTATTGCCCAGTTCTTCGTTTATTTGCTGCATTTCACTCGGCAGTTCCTGCAGTGCGATCTCGGCCTGGCTGTAGTCCTGCTGCAACTGCGTTTGCAGCGGTTCAATATAGTTGGTCTGAAAGTTGGTGATGTCGGTCTGCAGATCGCTGATCTCGCTGTTCATGTTGCTCAGGTCCACGCTGAAGGCGCCGTTATCGGGGCTGATGAAAGTGGTCAGTTGCTGGTCGAGCGAGTTGGCGAAACCATTGAGCGATGTGCCCTGGAAGAAATTCTGGACATCGCTGAAGTTGTTCTCCAGTGCGCTTTGCAGCGTGCCCGTATCCAGGCTCAGCGTGCCGTCGTCGTTCATGCTGATACCGAGCGATGTGAGATTGGGAACGGTCGTCGTTCCCGAAGTCGGCGTGTAGGTGTAGTCCAGCGCGCTCAGCACGTCGGTTTGCAGGCTGCGTACCGTCGAATCGCTGGCCAGGGGGCCTTCGCCCGACCCTGTGTCGGTATACTGCGTATTCAGGTCGCCAATGAGGGTGTTGTAGTCGGTAACAAACTGTTGAACCGCGCTCACCACCTGCGACGTATCCGGCGTTACGCCGAGGCTGACATCCACGCCCGGATCGGCGCTGAGCAGGCTCAGCGTTACGCCGGGAATGACGCCGCTGACCGTATTTGACGCGCTCGAAATGTCGATACCGTCGACGGTCAGCGAAGCATTGAGGCCCGTCTCTGCCTGGGTAAATCCGTAACCCGACGAACCGCTGATGGTGAAATTGGCCGCGCTGCCGGTGGTGTCGGCAACGATGGCCAAGCGTGAGCCGGAGGCATCGGTGATGACGCTCGCCGTCACCCCCAGGTCGTCACTGTTGATCTCATTGGCCACATCGGAGAGCGTCTCGCTTCCGTCGGTGGTGATGGTGACGGGAGAACCGCTGCCGGGCGTGATGGTGAAGCTGCCGGCGGGCAAATCCGTCGAACTGCTGGCAAACGTGCCCGAAGTCCACGACGCGGTGGTGGCGAGGCTGTTGACCACGACGACATGATTTCCCGGTGTGCTCCCCGAGGCTGCCGACGCCGTCACGACGTTCGAGTCCGAGGAGTTTACGGTCATCGCCGAGAGCGGGCCGGTCACGCTGTTGAGCGCCTGCGCGTCGTTGTCGAGATTGGTGGCGTCCGTCTGGATCTGGTTTAGCGCGCTGATCTGGCTTTGCAGCGTGGACTCCTGGGTTTCCCACTGCTGCTCCGGGGCTTCGGCGGCCTCGATGGCGGCATTCACGGCTGAAGTTACGTCGATGCCCGGAGTCGAAGCTCCGAACGCTGCCTGGAGAATCGAGCTAAGATCGATTGCCGACGAGGGATTCGTGGATGAAAGTAAGGAATCCAGTGCCGAAATGGAGCTCATGATTCTCCCCTGCTGGAACACGCATTTTATCGGCACTTTCGGAGTGAGTTTTCAGGCTGCAGGCCGACAAAAAACGGGGCGCCCGCTCTTGCGGACGCCCCACGGAGGTAAGTTCCTTTGACGTGTTACTGGAGCAGCTTCAGAACCGCTTGCTGCGCCTGGTTCGACTCCGACAGAGCCGCCATGCCGGTCTGCTGCAGCACGCTGTACTGCGTCATCTGGGCAACCGTCTGGCCGATGTCAGCGTCCTGAATGTTGTTTTCGGCGCTGGTCAGGTTGGTGACTTCGGTGTTTTCCACGTTGCTGTCGGCGGTCAGCTGGTTCACCGCCGCGCCAATGGAACCGCGGTTCGCGGCCACTGTGCTGATGGCTGCGGTAATGTCGGTCAGCGCCTTCTGCGCATCCGCCGTCGAAGTCAGGTCGGTGCCGGTCAGGCCCAGTGCGGTCGTGGTCAGCGCGCCGATCGCGGTCGAGGTGGTGTTGCTGCCGCCGCTGGTGCCGTCGCTGGTGAACACCGTTGCCGTGGTGCCGAAAATGGCTGTGCCGTTGAAGTTGGTCGTCGAGCCGATGTTGCCGATTTCGGTCAGGATCGACTGATACTCCGTGTCCAGAGCGGTCGCCTGGCTGGTGGAGAGGCCGCCGTTCGAAGCTTCGGTGGCCAGCGTAACTGCGCGGTTGAGCAGGGTGGTCACCTGCGAAAGGGCGCCGTCGGCGGTCTGCAACAGGCCGACGCCGTCCGATGCGTTCTGGCTGGACTGGTTGAGGGCAGAGATGTTCGCGGCCAGGCCATTGGCGATCGACAAGCCGGCCGGGTCATCGGCACCGGAGTTGATCTTCAAGCCGGTCGAGAGTTGCGTCAGCGTGTTCTGCAGGCTGGCTGTGGTGGCGGAAAGTGCGTTCTCCGCGGTGAGAGAAGAAACGCTATTCAAGATACTCAGCATCGTATATTGCTCCTTTTATCGAATTCCGCCTGCGCCGAACCGCTTCCGTCTGCAAGAGGTCCAGAATCGTTATCAGGAGCAGGTGGTTGCTACGCGCACTCTATCGGCCCCTCGTTTTTCGCTTTCTAGTGCGCCCGTGAAAAAATTCCTCCACGGCCGCCTATCCGGTCTACAACGAACGAGTTATACGATGGACTGGACCCTAACAAATCGCGCCAATTCCCGGAGTTATTGGCGCTGCGACCGCGCACCGCGCCAATAGAGAATGAGGCCAAGCAAGATCGAGACGGCTGTGCCGCCAACCAGCTTCATTTCAAATCCGAGTTTGTTCGAGGAGTCGCCCGGCGGCACAAGCGAGACAACGATTCCGATGAGCACAACCAGGAATCCCAGGCTGCCGGAGATCCACACGCCGGGCATTCCGCCGGGCACAAGAACCGCGTGCGGGTTCTCGGTGCGATCTTTTCGGTAAGCGAGCCGGATCACTGCGGCGAACATATAGAGGAAAGGAATGAAATAGAGAATAATCGCAGCGTCCACAAGAAACTGGTACGCGCCCCGTGTCGTGTCGTTGATCTGGCTGATCAGCAGAATGGCTCCCGAGATCACGGCCTGCACAAGGATGGAGATGTACGGCGTCTTCCACCGCGGATGGATCTTGCCGAACGCCCCCGGCAAATAACGGTCGATACCGACAACAAAGGGTACGCGCGCAATGCCCGCCACCGTGCTGCCCACGCCGCCGGCGTTGCCCACCGTGACCAGGACCGCCGCAAGAATGCCAAGGACGCCGACGCGCAGCGCGATCGAACCCACGGTGATGGCGTGAAAGACGCCGCTCTGCGGATCGAGATCCGGCGCCGGCGCCAGGGCAAGGACGGCAAAGGTTCCGGCAATGTACATGAACGCGATGAGCGCACCGGCGCCAAAGACCGCGCGCGGCAGCGTGCGCCGCGGGTCGCGGACCTCTTCGCTCATGGCCGAAACCAGCTCGAGCCCGGTGAATGCAAATGCGATCTGCGACCAGAAGTTCACCGTATCCCAGTTCCACGCCGGCAGCATATTGTGGACGGTGAATTGCGTCATTGACCCGTGCCGCAAACTCACGATCGCGGCGATGGCCGCGAGCATCAGCAAAGGCACATACGTTCCCACGCCGCCGGCATTCTGCAACCACTTGCCGATATTCAAGCCGATGATATTCAGGACCACGGCGACGAGAAGCAGCGCGACCGAGATCATGAGCAGAAACGTACGGTCCTGGGCGAGCTCGATGCCGCGCCCGCCGGCGATGTATGCAGACATCGAGGCGCTCGCCAGCAGCAGCCCGGGAAAGTAAAAGACGGTATAGATCCAGTACGTCCATCCCGCGACAAATCCGTGAAATGGCCCGAATGCTTCCCGAGACCACGCGTACAATCCGCCTTCTTCGGGAAAGCGGGAGGAAAGCTCGTTGATGACCAGCGCTCCCGGGACGAAGAAAAAGACCGCCGCAATTACCCACAGGCTGATCGACGATGTGCCGTTGTGCCCCGCGGCCGCAATCCAGCGCGGTCCCAGCACGGTGGCGATGTTGAACAGCAAAACATCCCAGAACCTCATCGTTTTGCGCAGTTGCGATTTGGAGTCGAGTGAAACGGGCATAGGCTGTCGCGCGCGAAGCGTAAGCGTCCTCAACCCGCGAGCGGAGATCGCTTTGAATGGGATACTTGAAGCTCTCACAGCGCGGCGGATGCCGTCAATGCAATGATCGCAATATTGCCCGCTGATCCGAAGGAGTTTTGAGAGGGCACGGCTTCACAGCGTGCGGAAAAACTGCCTCTGGCCGAGGCCACGAATCAGGGCACGACTTTTAGGGTAGCTTAGGAAATCGTGTGTCCTTTCGGACGTTGCCCAAGGTCGCCGCTCCCGGTCGGTCCCACCCCAACGACGAACACATGTCGTTGGGGACCCCGGGGTTGGCCGCGTCGACTTTGTGATTTTTCTTCGGCTACATCCTTTCCTAAACCGCCATAGTCGTGCCGAAACAAGCCCTCTATTTCTCTCTCTTCTCGCGAGCTTCAGCCCGCGAGAAACCGGCGTTAACGATCCCAAGAATACGAACGCATCCGGCACAGGCCGGATGCGTCGAATTGAGAAGCGGCGGGGCGCTCAACTTCGGGCGCCCGGGCTGCCGTTGAGGAGGCTATTTGATCAGGCCGGTCAGATCGGGTAGAACCGGCGTGCCTTCTTCGCGGACAGCGTCGAGCTTCGTGGGATCAAGACCGAGAACATCGAGGATTGTGGGAGCGATTTGGCTGGTTGTGACCGGAGTGTTAACCACATCGGGCCTGGCGCCGGGGTTGGAAACGATCAGGACCACGTTGGTGTCGTCATGCGAAAAGCCGCCGTGTTCGGCTAGCTTCTTATTGCTTCCCGTGTAAGTGACACCGATATTCGGCGTGACGATGATATCGGGCGTGCGCGGGTCGTCGGGAGGCAGCCCCGGCGTGTTGAAGTTGAGCGCCACGCTGCGGCCGTAGAAGATCTGGCCGAGGCCGATCACGGTGGGGTTCTGCTCGAGCATCTGGACGGCCGGCAACGTATCGCTTGCATTATTCAGCCAGATGAGCGAGATGTCGTCTTCGGTGGGGCCGACGCCACCTGACTCGGAAGCTGGAATGTATCCGGCGCCGGTAAGAAGGGTAACCGGACTTTCGCCGTTGTTATTCTTGCCGGGAACGGCTTTGTACAGGTTGGGATCGATGGGCGACTGGCCGTGCTTGGCGGTAAGGACGATGAGGGTGGACTCGTAGAGGCCGCGATCCTGAAGTTCGCGAATCATGCTGCCGACGGCCTTGTCGGCGAATTCGATCTCGGTGAGCAGCGAGGCACCGGGAGTGCCCTCGGCGTCAAGATAGCCGCCATCCACGCCGCTTTCGATGAGCTTCTGGCCCACGCTGACCGCCTGGAAGTTCATCCCGAAGATGTTGGGAACTGTCGTCTTCGCGAGGCCGAGGTGATCTTTGCCGTCAATCCAGTGCAGCACCGCATTCACTTTGAGCTGGTCGTAGCATTGGATGTTCTGGAAGCTGTTGGTCCATGAGGTGAGATCGGCATTCGGGTCGGGAATCGTGGAGCAGTCGATGCCGCCGGCGGTCTTGACGCCGGGCAGAGCAACGACGTTGGAGTTGATTTCGGGCGAATAGTAGTCGTCGACGTTGCCGCCGCCCGGCCCGCCCACCGATGAATAGGAGGGGTGTTTGTCGGACCACGCGGTGTAGCCGCCGGCCTGGTGAATCAGTCCGAAGATGGTATTCGTGCGCACAAAGTTCCACGGAAAGACCGCAGCGCAGCCCTTGGTGGGATCGCGATCGAGCTTGGTGGAGTCGATGGACCCGATGCCGCCGTCGTCGATCGTCTTGGCGTTGGGGTTCCCGCCATTGAGCAATGTTTGATTGAGGTCGATGCCTTCGTCGTATTCGGTCGTGTAGCCGGTAATCGTGCCTGGCGTGCAAGTGCCGCTGGCGTTACCGTTTCCGGTCGTTGTGGCCGGCGGAGAAAGCGTGCGGTCATAGGCAACGTCGTAATAAATGCCCATGGTGCGCGGCGTGGCGCCGGTGACGAGATTCATCAGGCCAGGGAAGGAGTCCGAGGGCTTTGAGGTGCTGGCTGATTTGTAGACCACGCCGTCAAATGCCAGACTGGCGAGATTCGGGCAGTAGGGGTCGCCGCCGTTGACCGCGGGGAGCCCGCGAGAACAGTTTAGAAAATCGACGGCATGCATGCCGTC
>JASHTH010000842.1 GCA_030040655.1 Acidobacteriaceae bacterium
ACGGCCGATCGGATAGCCGACTGCGCGATTCTCAGATTCGGGTCGATTGACCACCTCGTGAATAACGCGGGGATCTTCGAGGCCAAGCCCTTCACCGAATATACTGCCGGAGAATTCCGCAATTTCGTATCCACAAATCTCGAAGGGTTCATCTTCATCACCCAGCTCGCTGTGAAGCAGATGCTTTTGCAAGGCACAGGAGGGAGCGTGACGACAATTACTGCAGCGTTGGCCGATAACCCAATCTTCGGCGTTCCGGCCTCCATCGCTATGATCACAAAGGGCGGCTTGAATGCGGTAACTCGAAGCCTGGCCAGCGAGTATGCAAAGGAGGGCATCCGCTTCAATGCGGTGGCGCCGGGCGTGGTTGATACTCCTATGCATCAAAGCGACGACAAGACCCGTTTGAAAACACTCAACCCAATGGGCGCACTCCCTGAGGCAAGAGATGTAGCCGATGCGGTGATCTATTTAACTGAAGCTCGATATGTAACCGGGGAGGTGCTGCACGTGGACGGCGGTGCGCACGTTGGCAAGTGGTGAGCTCGAGCAATTTGGTGCCAGTCGGTGCGGAGAGTCGTCTGCAGAGCCTGGGAATTCAACTGCCTGCGCCACCAACTCCGTTCGGCACTTATGTCGAAGCGCTACAGACGGGCAATCTGCTCTTCCTGAGCGGTATGCTGCCCGTGGTGGACCATAAGCCGAAGTACGTCGGCCGGTTGGGCAAAGAGCTTGATGCCGAAGCGGGACGCAACGCCGCTCGCACCGCCGTTCTGGGCGCCCTGGCCGCGGCTCGCCTGCACCTGGGATCTCTCGACCGCATCTCTCGCGTCGTGCGCCTGGGCGTGATCATAGCGGCCTTCGGAGATTTCTTCGACCAGCCGAAGGTCGCCGATGGAGCCTCTGACCTGCTTCGCGATGTTTTCGGCAGCGACAAGCTTCCGGTTCGAACGGTAATGGGTGTCGCCAGCCTGCCGCTGGGAATGCCGATCGCACTCGAACTCATCTTTGAAGTCGCTGACTAGACCGGAGTCAAGAATTCTCCTGAATGGAGAGTACGGATGGCGATCTGGGCGACAATTCTCCTCGCATTCAGTTCGTTGCCGCAGAAATCTCCAATGGTACGAGGAAATTGCTGGTGAGAACATAATCATAGAGGTGCCCGAGCGGCGGCGAGGGGCGAAGTTGGCTGGCGGAGACCCATCCATTGGTATCGCTCCATTGCCACCCAATGGCAGAGATCTTCTGAATCGACTCTTGGAGTTCTGTCGAGCTCATCGGATATGCGTAGATACGAACGTTTTGTGCGAAGAGACGGGATAAGGCTTCAAGAAAGCTGCCGGCGAGCTTAGTGTAGCGATATTCCCACACGCGAACCAGAAGAGATAAGCCGATGACGAAGCGCACACATTCCTTCGTGTAGTAGTTGACGAGAGCGGTCATGCTGTAAAGCTCTCGTTCACGGAACAGTAAGACGTCACCGCCACGCGCATGGAGGGCATCAATACGCTCCAGCAGATCGGCGATATCCGGAGGCGCATCGGCTTCGGTCAGCGGCATTGCGGAGAGACAAAAGAAGCCGATAGGCACAATGTTTGTTTCAGTTAGCTCTGCACGGAGTTGCCGGACGCCTGAGGCCAGCATTTCTTCGTGAATTGCAGCATGTTTGGGATCTACGTGTTCGAACGATCCTGGCGCGAGAACGACAGCTCTTTTGTGGAGAACTTCGATAGGCGGCGCAGGCGGCCCACTGGAGGGAAAACAGACGGCCTCGGCAAGACCTGCGCGCACCAGTTGGGCCAAAATCGCGCGCTGCTCCCACCCCTGGAACGCGCTGCCCCGAACTTCCACATAGTCAATTTCAATGCGTTTCTCGATGCCCTGAGCGACATTCTCGAGAAAAGACTCCATTGCCTGCAATTGATAGAACGCAGCGTAGATCAGGTTCACACCCAGGATGCCGATCGCTTCCTGCTCGAGAGGGTTTGAAGAATCCCGCATGTTGATATGGAGGACAATCTCATTCGGCCTGCCGCCCGCTTCCAACTGGAACCGTAGGCCGATCCAACCGTGGGGCACATTTGTCCCGGCGTAGTTGCGGGCGGAGACCGTATCGACAAAAGAAAAGAAGCGAGTATTCGATCCACGGCTCTCGTTCAACTGCTTGATGAGTTGTGTCCATTCGCTCTCTATCATGGCTTCGAGGCGATCTTTGGAAACGTAGCGCGCGCTGGCACCGTACAAATCGTCGCTCACTTCCTTGTCATATGCTGAGATCGATTTAGCAACCGTCCCGGATGCCCCTCCCACAATCAGAAACCAGCGCGCGACTTCCTGGCCGGCGCCAATTTCCGCGAAGGAGCCGTAGCTGGTCCTATCGAGGTTGATTTCGAGCGCTTTCTGATGGGTGTTGAGTTTTTCCTTGGGCGCCATAGAGCCACTCCCTGGAGCTTAATGAACCGTTCCTTGGAATTGCGAGCCCGACAGGCTTCTATCATAGAGGCATTTGCATGCGTCGACCCGATCCCGGCCTCCATGGTGCTGAAGGCGTCGTCCATCCAATCCTTATAGCCGCGGAATTCGGAGATGGATACGTGCCCCGAACGACGGATGGCTAATCCCAATTAGGCCAGAATGCGGCGCGCAATTCCATTAGACCAAGGTACCGGTGGTCCGCTTTGGTTTCGCCGCAAATCAACTGCGGATTCATCGGCCATCCGCCATTGAATGACGCCTTCCAACGGCGCGCGTCGAATCGATGGGGCCGACTGCATCGATGATAAAATCGAGTTTCTTATCGGGATAGGATGGGAGAATCGTGCATGTCCGACATGGACCGGGTGTCAGCCGCTCCGCCTGATGTTTTGGCTCGCGCCCGTAAGATCAAACTGTTCCTCATGGATGTGGATGGAACGCTGACCGATGGCGGCGTCTGCTTGCTCTCGACGACATCCGGTGACGGATCCGGTAACTCGCCGGTCTACGAAATGAAGGTATTCAATGCGCACGATGGGCAGGGGCTCTCGCTCGCCCACACGGTCGGCATTCAGACCGGATTCATCACTGGCCGGTCCTCACCTGCCGTGGCCAGGCGTGCCGCAGAGCTCAAGGTCACATTCGTATATCTTGGACAAGCGACAAAGACCGAAGCTTTCGAGGAGTGCATGCGAAAGGCGGGGGTAACAGAAGAGGAAGTCGCCTATCTGGGTGACGATCTGCCGGACATTCCTCTGGCGCGGCGAGCTGGATTGGCGGTATGCGTAGCGGATGGGGCGCCGGAGTTGGCTGCGATATGCCATTTCACAACTCAACGGCCTGGTGGACATGGTGCTGCGCGCGAGGTCGTGGAACTGATCTTGAAGGCGCAGGGGCGTTGGGAAGAGGCGGTGCCGCGGGCGGTTGCCTGAACATTCGACGAGCGGCAGATCTCTGTCGTCGTTCTGCAGTTCATTCTTGCTCGCTCGCGACGGCTCTGGGCTCAACTTCTGTCGAGCAACATCAGCAGAAACACTGCAGGCAGGTAAACGATCGATGCAAGCAGCAACTGGCGTGCGATCGCGTTCGACCGATCAAAAGCCAGCCGTGCTGCGCAATATACGAAAGTCAGACCCAGCAGTGCAGCTCCCAGAAGATATAGTCGCCCTTCGTCGCGGAGAAGGACAGGAATCAAAGTAATCGGGACCAGGAGAAACGCCGGAACAACGCTTTGCAATGCGACAAAGTTATGCCTGGCCTCGCCTCGCGGAAGCACCTGGTATCCGGCACGATCATAGTCCTCGCGATACATCCAGGCAATCGCCATAAAATGTGGAAACTGCCAAAGAAAGAGCATCGAAAAGAGCAGCCAGGCTTCAAAACTCAAGTTACCAGATGCCGCGGCCCAACCGATCAGAGGGGGAGCGGCTCCCGGCAGGGCCCCGACCAATGTGCAGAGCGGCGTTATCCTCTTAAGTGGAGTGTAGATCGCCAAATAGCTGACGAGCGTTAGTCCGGCGATCAGACTCGACAGCGCGTTGACAGCCAGGGCAAGATAAGCAGCGCCCCCCACTGAAACAAGAATCCCAAACCACAAGGCGTGAACCGGGGAGACGCTTCCGGTAACGAGAGGCCTTCGCGATG
>JASHTH010000843.1 GCA_030040655.1 Acidobacteriaceae bacterium
ATTCGCGACGTGACGCTGATGAACTCCGGCGGCCGCACCTTTCGCCACATTGCCTGCAAGTCGGTCGCGATCCAGGGCATCAAGATCCGCAATCCCATCTACGGTCCCAACGTCGATGGCATCGACATCGCCTGTTGCCAAAACGTGACCATCTCCGACTGCGATATCGCCACCGCCGACGATGCCATCTGCCTCAAGAGCGAGAATCCCTTTGGCGAACCCTCCGTCACGCGCAACGTCACCGTGAGCGGTTGCACTGTCACCGGCTGCTGCAACGGATTGAAGATCGGCACGGAGACGCGCAGCGGATTTGAGAACATCGTGTTCTCGAACTGCATCGTCAGTAACGGCGAGGTCCCTCTCAACCAACGCATTATCTCCGGCATCGCCATCGAGATGGTCGACGGCGGCTGGATCGACGGTGTCAATGTCAGCGGAATCCAGATGCAGCGCGCACGCGCGGCCATCTTTGTGCGCCGCGGCAACCGCAACCCCCGCCCGGATGGCAACGCCGGTCCTTTGCAAAACGTCTCCATCAGCGGCGTTCAGGCCACCGGCTCCATCGTCGCCAGCTCCATCACCGGCCTTCCCGGTTTGCCGGTCGAGGAGATCAGCCTCGCCGACGTCCATGTCGAAAACCTGGAATCCGGCAAGTCCGATTGGGTGACCCGGCCGATTCCCGAGCAGACCGAAAAATATCCCGAAGCAAAAATGTTCGGACGGCTTCCCGCCTACGGGCTTTACTGCCGGCATGTGAACGGGATCCGCCTGAACAACGTGTCGTTCACCGGAACGCGCGACGAAAAACGCCCCGGCCTGGTCTTTGACGATGTCACCGGCAGCGAACTGGTTGGCGTGCATCTGGAACCCAACAATCGAATCCGCTGATCTCGGCGCGGTTGAAGGCAGTTCGCCGCGGCGAGCTGTTTGACGTTTATGGCCCTTTCTCCGTGTCAATGTCGACGAGAAATGTCCCCGTGACGATGGGACTGTCCTTCTTGCCCGGCGAGCTGGCAAAGGCTTTGATGGTCAGCCCCGTTCCCTTCACAACGATCGGCGCTCGATACACCAGCGAAGTCTCCGTCGGCTGCGCTCCATCCAGCATGTAGTGAATCGTCGATCCGGCTGTTGCGCTCTGCAATCGCACCACTAAATCTTTGCCGATGAATCCGGCGTGTGGCGAGAATTGTGGCGGCGCGGTCACGCCCTCCTTTCGCATGCCATTCGTGGCGGCCACATCCTCTTTGGCGGTCCTCGTGGGCTTTACGTCGAGCACAAGCGCCTCAAGATAGGCGCGCAAGAACTCGTGCACGGGCCAGCCATAGAAAACCTTGGTCCACGCGTTCAGCAACGCCTTTGCCCGGCCGAACGGCTTGGCCAGCACTGCCGCGCGATCCGCGTTCGCCACGGCTGCCAACAGATCGATCCGCGGCATGTCGCGGTTGTCGCGAATCATAATGCGATAAATCCCCGCTCCAGGGAGCGTGAGCAGCAACCGAGGGGCATCTTTCTCGACTTCGAAGCGAAGCGGATCCGCGTCCATGACATCGATCCGTTGCGCGGTGCACGCGTAGCGTCCCTTGGGGAGGTCCTCCACCAGGCCGCCAAACTCCACGCGATCCCCCGGGCCGAGCGCGACCACGAGCTCCTCGCGCGGAATCGGTCTGCGCGTCCTGGGTTCCGGCGATGGCGCGACGTTCCCCACGCGTGCCAGCACCGAGCGAATCTCCGCCAGCATCTGTACCGCAAATGGATCCGCTGCATTCATCAGCCTGGGCACAAGGAACCCTCGGGCGCAATCTTGCCTAGAGAAGCACTCGTACAAGACTCGCTGGCTATCCGGCAACAGGACGACGATGGAGTGGTCCGCGCCTTCGCCGGTCGGCTGCAGCAACGATCCCACGGCGACGGCATCGCCGTCGTGAACTGCTCCATGCCGGTCGCTCGCCCGCCAATCGCCCTCCACCTGCCATGCCACGCCCATCTGCGCAGGCGAAAGCTGTTGAGCTCCAGCCAGTGAGATTGCGCCTGCCGTCATGGCTGCGCAAGCAAGGCAGGTTCGGATGGATGCGAAAAGCACACAGCCGCAGCGAACAGACTTGATCAAACAGCCGTTTGAGCTGACGAACATGATGATTACTTGGATGCACCCGAATCGTTCGGCGCATGTCGTCTGTCCCCGCCGAGGTGCAACCCAACCCGTTGCCTGCCTCATCCAATCGGTCGTTGTGCAAGTCTACGTTGCGTAAGCGGCACGAAAAACGTAGTCGCTCGAATTCCTTCTGTATACAAAACCAGTCTTACGCCACCGGGCTCTGTGCTGAGGTCCGCGCTCAGTCCTATGCAATGGGCCCGTCTTATCTGCCTGCCGAACGAGAGCATCCGAGTTGTTCTCGTCACTGTTCGACCGGCTGTTTTGCGCACCTAGAACGATGTCCGCTCCTCGCTTGCCCGGCAGAGGACGCATAACTCGTGCCCTTTTTGGGCCAGGTGTATCTGCATGGACAATGAGTCACGATCCCTCCCTTTTTCTGCGCCCAAACTCCTCTTTCCAACCTGCTCGAAGTTCGCAACGGCCGCATCGCTCGGACTGTTCGTTGTCTGTCTGGGGGCGAGCTGTCTGTGGGCACAAACGTACACCGCGGTCACGGTGCCCACGTGGCGCTACGACAACACGCACGCCGGGCAAAACACCCACGAGACCGCGCTCACGCCCGACAACGTCAACGTGAAGACCTTCGGCAAGTTGTTTTCGCTGTCGGTCGACAGCACGGTCTACGCGCAGCCTCTCTATGTTCCCGCCCTCAAAATGAGCGACGGCCTGGTGCACAACGCGCTGTTCATCGCCACCGAAAACGACTCAGTCTATGCATTCGACGCCGACTCGAACGGCGGTTCCAACGCCAAACCCATCTGGTACGCCAGCATGTGCAGCACGGCGCATGGAGCGAGCGCGGGCGCGGTTGCGATCCCAGCTTTCAAATACACCGGTTCGTACGATGTGTCTCCCACCGTCGGGATCACCGGCACGCCGGTGATCAACCCTGCGACCAACACCATCTATCTGGTAGCGCAAACCATGGAGGGCAGCGACTTTCACACCCGGCTGCACGCCCTCGATATCCTCACCGGAGCGGAGCGGCCGGGAAGCCCGGTGGAAGTCACCGCGACGTCTGCAGGCACCGGGCTGGGCAGTTCGGATGGGAAGGTCACGTTTACCACAATCCCCGAGAACCAGCGTACCGCGCTCAACTACTACAACGGCTATGTCTATTTCGGATTCTCCGCGCACGGCGATATCGGCAACTGGCACGGATGGCTCTTCGCCTATAACGCCACCACGCTCAAGCAGACCGCGGCTCTCAATCTTTCTCCGAACGACCACGGCGCGGGAATCTGGGAGTCGGGCGCAGGCATGCCGATCGACGAGGACGCGCCCGGCGGACGCATGTTCCTGGCCACCGGCAACGGAGCGCTTTCCCACTATCCTCCCTTCCAGGCCGGCCAGGACCTGAGCATGAGCGTTCTCGACTTCAGTCTCGCCAACGGCGGACTGAAGCCGACCGACGGTTTCTCCTCCTTCAACGAAGTGACGCTGAACCAAGGCGACTACGATCAGGGATCCGGCGGCGTTCTCATGGTGCCCGACCAGCAGGGGACGCATCCGCACATCCTTGTGCAGGCAGGCAAAGAGGGCCGCATCCTGGTGTTGAACCGTGACAACCTGGGCGGTTATGACCCGAACCAGAGTTCCAACCTGAACGCTCTCCAGGATATCCCCAACGAACTTGCCGGTGGCATGTGGGCCACGCCGGCCTATTGGAACGGCAATGTCTACTTCTGGGCAGAGTTCGATGTGCCCAAGCTCTTCAAGCTGAATAGCGGCGTGATGGACACAACGCCCGCGAGCAAGTCGAACATTACAACCGATTTTCCCAGCCCCACATTCTCGGTCTCTTCCAATGGCGCACAGGACGGCATTGCCTGGGCCGTCAAATCGGACCAGTTCAACACCGATGGCCCGGCGGTTCTCTACGCATGGGATGGCAACGACCTGACCACGCCAATCTACTCGAGCGACACCAACTCCGCGCGGGACTCGGCGGGCACGGCCACCAAGTTCTCGATCCCTGTGGTTACCGACGGGAAAGTCTACGTCGTCACCTATGGCGAAATCGATGTCTACGGCTTGTTGAACGGGCAGCCCACGGCGGCCGCGCCGGAAATCGCTCCCGATGGCGGCACCTTTTCCAAGAACCAGACCGTGACGCTTTCGTCGAAGACTCCTTCCGCGCAGATCTTCTACACGCTGGACGGTACCACGCCGACACCGGCATCGACTCCCTACACCGATCCCATCGCCATCGGCTCCGACACCACGCTGATGGCTATGGCCAGCGCGGCCGGCTTCATCCAGAGCGAGGTCAATACAGCGAATTTCACCTTCACCAACCAGGCGCCGCCGGTTGATTTCCGGCCGGCCGCGGGCAGTTATGAGAACGAACAGCACGTTACGATCTCCGACCCCGACACCAAGGCGAAAATCTACTACACAACCGACGGCTCGACACCGACCATTTCGTCGCGCCTTTACACCGGACCCGTTGCCGTTCTTGTTTCCGAGACCCTCAAGGCCGTTGCGGTCCTTCCCGGCCTGCGCAACAGCAACGTCGGAACTGCCGCCTATGCGATCCAGGAGGGGGGCGCCTACATCGACTTCGGCAACGGTTTCTCTTCCACGGCGGGATTGA
>JASHTH010000844.1 GCA_030040655.1 Acidobacteriaceae bacterium
CTTTCCTCGGCCTGTGAAGCCCGTACCCTCCCCAAGCCCGTACCCGGCAAAAACGACGCATTGCCGACACGACTCCGAGCGGGCTGCTCCGCCAGCCTGCTGCGATTCGCTGGCCAAATCGTGCCTAATCCTGCCCCGAAAGGGCTATTAAGTCGAATTGGGACAAAGACTAGGATAAAGGGCGAATTGAGAATCGATGGTTGCCGGCGGTGGGTTAGGTGTTCAAGCCCCCGGGTCTTTTGGGGGGAATTCCTGCACGGGCTAAAGATGTTGCTGAAAAACTCATGGGAATCGATTCCTGGCGGGCTCAAGCCCGCGAGCGAGATCGAAAATGAAGGGCTTGTCCGGCACAACTGAAGTCGTGCCCTGTTACGGAGCGCCATTCCCCTGGAGTTTTTCCGCAGCCTATAAAGCCCGTCTTCAAACTGACCCACTTGCTGGTTGCCGTCGGCGTGGCATCGGGATCCGCGGTGCGCCGGAGGGTCGGACCGGCAACCCGTCCAGGCGCACAAGCTGGAAATCCAGGAAACCCCGCAGCACTATCTATCGAACGGTTCAAGGGAGTCTGACACGCAAGTGCCCAGGCAATGGCATGGGATGGCAATGAAAAAAACGGCCGCCGCCATCGTTTTCCTCTTGGGATGGGCAGCGGTTGCCTGGGCAGCCGCTCCCGCTCCGATAACGTCGCTGCGTGCCCTTCATGCTCTGACCAATGCCGAGGCCGCCAAAACACTTCCGGTCGCATTCGAAGGGATCGTCACCTACTATTCCCCTCTGGATATCGATCTGTTTGTACAGGATGGCGATTCCGCGATCTATGTCGAGGCGCCGAGAGGCGTCAAAATCAAGCCGGGCGACCGGGTCCTGATTCGCGGAAAGACTCGCGCCAGCTTTCGCCCCGAGATCTTCGATGCCAGCGTCACTTTCCTGCGTCACGACAAGCTGCCGGCGCCCGTGCGAGCCGCCTATCCGCAACTGATCCGCTCTGAACT
Organism: Acidobacteriaceae bacterium; assembly: GCA_030040655.1. Taxonomy (GTDB): domain Bacteria; phylum Acidobacteriota; class Terriglobia; order Terriglobales; family Acidobacteriaceae; genus Telmatobacter. The sequence continues at coordinate 993 of JASHTH010000844.1, forward strand.
CGATTGCCGGAGGGTTGTGGTCCGCGCCCAGGTGCGCAGCGCCAATATCGTCCATTTCGGAACCACCACGACCTACCTTGAACTGCTGATGGACGGCGGATACATCGACGCCAACGTTGTCGGCAGCGATTCGGCGATCCTCAAACAGCTTCTGGATGCCGAAGTTGAGATCACCGGGGCGGTCGCAGGCAAATTCGACAGCAAATCGCAGTTGACGGGCATTCTGCTCGAGGTTCCGAATCTTGCCGGCATCGAGATCCTCAAGCATCCGGCGAATTCCATCGCGTCGCTGCCGGTCACGCCGATGGACGAAATCCTCAAGGGTTATTCCGCGTTCGACCGCTCGCAGAGAGTCCGCGTTCACGGAGTCATTACCTACAATCAGCCCGCCTCCGCGGTGGTTTTGCAGGACGGGGCAAAGAGCTTGTGGGTTTCCACCCTGGACGAAAACAGGATGCGCATCGGCGATCTGGCCGACGCCACCGGCTTCCCCGACGCCCGCGACGGATCGTTGGTGTTGACGCACGCAGAGGTCGAAGACAGCAGCGTGGCAACGCCGATCGCCCCGCGTCCGGTCACGTGGAACGAACTTACATCCGGCATCGATGCGTTCGACCTCATCTCTGTTGAGGGACAGGTGGTCACGGCCGTCCGGCAGGCGGATCGCGACGAATATGTGATGGTCGCCGACGGCCATCTCTTCTCCGCTATCTTTCGCCATCCCGACAATTTGCCCGGTTTTCAGCTTCAGCCGATGCAACCGGTCGCGCAAGGCGCGAAAGTGCGCATCACGGGCGTTTCCATGGTGTATTACGGCTCCGATCCCTTCGTCGGGCCGGTGGCCTTCGATATCCTCCTGCGTTCTCCCGACGATATCCAGGTCATCGCCGGACCGTCCGTGTTGAGCGTTCCCAACCTGGTTTTCACCGTCGTCTTCCTTCTGCTTGTCGTCGGCGCGGTGGGCGTCAGAGGCTGGACACTGGAGCACAAGGTCCGCCGGCAAACCGTGGCCATCGCCGCGCGCACCGAGTTCGAAGCCAAGCTGGAACGGCGCCGCAGCCGCATCCTCGAGGACATCAACGGTTCCAAGCCGCTGGCGGAGATTCTCGAGGAGATCGCGGCCATGGCCTCACTCACCCTCGACGGCGCGCCCTGCTGGTGCGAAGTGGCGGACGGAGCGCGGCTGGGCAATCACCCCGCCGGAAACGACGGGCTGCGCATTGGAAAGGAAGAGATTACGGGCCGCTCGGGCGCGGCGCTGGGTGCGTTCTTCGCCGCCTTCGATGCACAAAAGCAGGCCCGGGCCGACGAAACCGAAGCGCTCGCCGTCGCGGCCCGCCTGGCCACGCTGGCGATCGAAACGCGCAGGCTCTATGCCGACCTGGTGCGCCGTTCGGAGTTCGACCTGTTGACCGACGTTCACAACCGCTTTTCTCTGGACCGTCAGCTCGAGGCCTGCATCGGCGTGGCGCGCGAAACCGCCACCAACTTCGCTTTGATTTATGTCGACCTGGATCAGTTCAAGCAGGTGAACGACCATTTTGGCCATCGCGTAGGCGATCTCTATCTGCAGGAAGTGGCGGTGCGCATGAAGCACCAGCTGCGCGGCGGCGACATGCTGGCGCGGCTGGGCGGCGACGAATTTGCCGCTCTGTTGCCGATGATCGCCAGCCGGGCCCAGGCCGAAGAGATCGCGCTCCGGCTGGAGCGCAGCTTCGACGAACCCTTCCCCGTCAACGGCTATGCGCTGCTAGGATCGGCCAGCGTCGGCGTCGCTCTTTATCCGGAGGACGGGACCACCCGGGACAGCCTGCTCAGTGCCGCCGACGCTGCCATGTATGTCACCAAGAACACCCGCGAGAAGATTGCCGAGGAGCTCGACCGTTTAAGGGAATAGCGTGTCGTCTCCTACGATGCCCAAGGTCGCCGCTCCTTGTCGGTCCCACCCCAACGACGCACACATGTCGTTGAGGACCCCGGTGGGTCGCGTCGACTTGGCGGTTCGGGCTCCGGGGAAAGGGTTCCCCAGAACGGCGTGGCCCCGGAACCCGATCCCGGGATCGAATGAAATCCGATCCTTTGTTAACCCTGAGTCACTCTGCGGCATGGGTAACTCCCGTAAGACGTATGCCCTTTGCCACAAAAGGGTTAGCTCGCGGCGATTGGTCGCGGCGTAACATCAGTCATTAAAAACGTTGCAACCGGATCGTGACGAACGCCTGGGCGTGCGGAGAAAGCCACTCACCGCGCTTGGCGGTCGTCCGTCCTGCGGTAAACGAAGCGGCGAAGGGTGCCGATGAACGATGGAGGGCGTCTCTCGTCCGCACGCATTAAGGCGGCATTCATTTCGATGAAGAAATGGACAGCAGCGGCTGCGATTCTTTTGTGGG
>JASHTH010000845.1 GCA_030040655.1 Acidobacteriaceae bacterium
ACTCGCCGATTACCGCACAGAACCTCCAAAAGCTTGCCGACCTGAAACCGAAAACGCTCGCTATTATGCACGGCTCGAGTTTTACGGGCGATTGCGCCCGCGCGCTCGGTGACCTGAACGCGGTGTATCGCGAGGTCTTCGGCCAGGAGAGGCCAGCAGGCGCGAGTCGCTAGCCCCACATCCCACATGTCCGAGAAAGGGCCGGTGCGCTTCGTTGGAGCCAAATCGGAAGAGGGAGACGATTTCGCCGGGTCGCGACAACGCGAGGCCTTCATGGCAACTGGATTCGAAGACGTGGATTTTCAGCTGGGCCCGGTGGCCGCAGCCTTTGCCTACGAGGCCATGCTCGATCACAAGGAACTCATCCTGATCGGCGATTTCGGCGGTGGCATCAGCAATTTTTCACTGCTGCGCGTTGGCCCGGAAGTGCGTCGGCGTGGTTGAGGGCCAGACGACCCGCTGGGAGGCAGCGGCGTGGAGCTGGCCGGTGACGCCTTCGATGCGCCGCGTACTACCATTGCCATCTTCTGCGAGAGCAAGGAGGATCGCGTTGCTGGTCAAGCCATGAATTCCGCTTTACTTATTCCTTTCGCCAATACTCACCAGGCTGACTCCATCAAAAGTGCTTTTGCCGGCGTTCGTGGGCGGCGTGCTGCCGAGCGCAACAATCGCGGTGTTTTTGGGCAGAAGATGGTAGTGCAGCTGGAGATAGGTTTGAACCAGAACTGCCCTTCTGCGGGACCGTATCAATTCAACCGATTCCGAATCTGAAGGATCGTAGCCTTCGATGATGAGCGGTTGACCATAGATTTCTTTGAACTGACCTATTGCGGCGTCAATACTATGCCTGCCCTGCGTAGTTAACACCTCCGAACCATCTGCATTGGTAGAGAAAAGAGATGAGGCAGGAATCCATTGGCGGCTCTCAGGTACATTCCTGAAGATCTCTCCGGCACGATATTGTTCGACCGGCAGATCGTCAAGGTCGTCGTATCCGCGATGCTTGAAAAAACCTTTGAAGAGGAAGTTGTGCTTCAACGCTTCCGTATCGTCTGCCATATTCCCAGTGGCCTGGTTGATATTGGTCAGACTCTGCTCCAGGTTCGTGCCGGCGTCTTCGCCATATTGGTCTTCGCCAAAGGCACTTTTCAGCGTGGTGTTGACCTGCTGACTTATCTGATTGAGATTTTGCGTAGCGGACTTGGTATTGCTCAGCGTGTCGTCCATCTTACCCAGGAGCTGACGCGATTGAACTTCGGCCAGGAGGCTGTCGATCCGGGTGGAGGATCCATTCAGCGTCGCAGTCGTCTGCCGGACGTTCGCTACCGATTGCCTCACGTCTGCAGCGGTCGCCTTATCTTCGAGCAACATGCCAACTGTGCCTTTTCCACTGCGCACGTCAGTGACAACGCCATTCACATTATTCACAACGCCATTTACATTTCTGATCGTGCTGGTCGCTGTGTCAAGAGTGACGTCCAGATGAGCGCGGAGGTCGTTCAAGTTGCCTTGCACTTCGTCGATCGCGGTGCTCGTCTGCTTCATGATGCCTTGCGCTTGTTCCAGAAGCTTTGACATTTCCAATTGCTCCTGGCTTTGAAGCGTGCTCCCCGCGGGGGCTTCGGAAGCGTGCTCGCTTCCATCATGGATCACCAAGAATTTGTCTCCGACAAGCCCCTCCGTCTCGACCGTCACCAGAGAATCTCCTCGGATCAGGCCATGCAGTCGATCATCAACATTCATCTTCAGCCGGAACTTCTGCCCGGGGCCCGAAGGAACCTGGATACTCTCGACTTCCCCCACAATCATGCCATCTACCGTTACCTGTGCGCCTTTGGCCAGACCCTCGACATTCTGGAAGTTGGTGTAGAAAACAACATGATGAGTGAAGGCTTTGTGCTGATTGCCGATTAGAAACAGGCCGGCGGCAAAGAGCGCGAGTGCGCCTGTGGTTAAAATCCCCAATAGCAGATTCTGATTCTTCATAGGGCTAACGCTCCGATATAAATTGCTGCAATCGGCTGTCCTGCCTGCCGTCCAGCTCTTTGGGCGCGCCGAATGCCAGTAGCCGGCCTTGGTCCAACACCGCAAATTTGTCGCCTATTTTTCGTGCGCCGTGAATGTCATGGGTGACGATCACCATGGTAGTGTGCCGCTCGGTCTTAACCTTGATGAGAAGGTCGTCGATCTCGCCGGCTGTAATTCTGTCGAGCCCGCTGCTCGGCTCATCCACGAGAAGGATCTCAGGCCTGAGTATCAGAGCCCTCGCCAAACCGGCTCGCTTCTGCATCCCTCCAGAAAGAGTCGCCGGCATCTTCTCACCATCTTTCTCCAGGCCAACCTGTCGCAAAGTCGAGGCCACCGCGCTTCTCACGCCATCAGGCGACTTTGTGGGATCGAGCCGATGGAGAGGCATGGCAAGGTTCTGACTCAAAGAAAAGGAGTCCAGCAGCGCCGCGCTCTGAAACATATACCCCATCTTGCGGCGAACCTTAACTAGCCCGTCTTCATCCAGAGTCGCCATGTCTTCACCTTCCACCAGAACTTTGCCGGCATCGGCATTGTGCAGGCCGATCATCAGCTTCAGCGTTACGCTTTTGCCGGTTCCGCTTCGTCCCAGGATGCATAACACCTCGCCGCGGGCGACCGAAAACGACACCTTATCGAGCACCTTTCTTCCGTTGAATCCTTTGTCGACCTGTTCGAACGCAATAGCGGCGTGATGCTGGCTGCCACGACCACCGTTGTCACTCATAAAGCCTGATCAGGAAAGAGAAAGAAGATGCATTTCACCAGGATCACGTCAGCCAGGATGATTACGAGCGAGGAGACGACGACACTGCTCGTTGCCGCTTTGCGAACACCATTTGAACCTTCGTTCGTGGTGTAGCCATAAAAGCAGGAAATGATCGCGATGAGATAGCCAAACACTGCGGTCTTCAGAGTGGGCGGAATGAAATTCGCAAGAGCCAGATTTTCAAATGCGCGGTGCAGATACAGCGTCCAGCTCAGATGTGAAACCAAGTGCTCAGAGATGAAGCCACCGAGAATGCCAGATGCATCCATAAAAATGGTTAAAACCGGCAGCATCACGGTGCATGCAATCACTCTGGTTACTACCAACAACTTGAAAGAATTCACCGACAAGGTCTCGATCGCGTCGATCTGCTCGGTGGCCCGCATGTTGGCGAGTTGCGCTCCGATGCTGGCTCCCACTCTGCCAGCCATAAGCAAGCCGGTGACCAACGGGCCAATTTCATTGAAGAAGGCGAGCGATTGGAAGGAAGGAATATCCGCGGTCGCGCCAAATTGGACCAGCGTACTGCGCGTGTGCAGCGTCATGACGACGCCGAGCGCAAAGCCCGCTGCTACGACCAGTAGAAACGAACCCACGCCGACTTCGCACAACTGCCACAGCAGGTACTGCCATTCAAAAGGGGGCGTCCATGCATCCCGCAATGCTCTTGTACCAAATGAGGTTACGCGTCCGATCGACTCCAAAGCCGACTTCACCATCTGACCGTTCCTTCGCCACCTGTGGACTAGGATGCCTTGGAAACGTTGTGGTTACACTTGACGTCTGCCACTTCAAAAGCCTCGAACTCGTCCCGGAAAGCCTTAGGCCTCCGCGAGCTTGTCCAAGAAGATGGGGAACGGGAGATCCCCGGCATTCAGAATGCAGAAGAATCGCCGGAATTTTCGAAACCGCGCAACTCACTGATGTTTTAGGAATCTTAAGGGCAAAGGCCATAGCCCGAGCGGTCTGTTTCCGGTATTGGAAGGCCAGCTCAGGATGCGTTAATTCACCTTGGGAGCTTGCAACATGATGAGAAGAACGGGAAGTGTGATTCTCGCTTCGGTACTGGTCACGGCCCTGTGCGCAGCGCAAGATGTTGTCAGCGCCGTCCACGGGACGATCAAGAAAATCGATTCGGGTACTAAGACCATCGTGGTCAGGACGGACGATGGTGCGGAGCACTCGTTCCATTTCGTCGCTACAACGAGGCTGCACGGCGTCGATGCCACCGCAAGCGCGAGCGGAGATTCGTGGCATGGTTTGAAGGAGGGATCGGAGGTTGTGGCCCATTACACCACGCGCGGCACTGAAGAAACGGCGGTGGAGATTGACAAGGTTGGCCAAGACGGCCTGAAAACAATGGATGGAACCGTGAAGCACATCGATCGAGGCGGGAGGACGCTCGTGGTCAAAACGGCCGACGGTACTGAGCAGACGTTTCGTCTGACCGGCCATGCCACAGAAGATGGAGGAGCTCACATCGCAAAGGGTACGGAAAAGGGCGTCAAGGTCACCGTCTACTACACAGAGCAGGGAGGCAAGAAGCTCGCCCACTTTTTCCAAAAAATGCAATGCAGAGCGTTCGTGCGTGTGGGCGTTCTTACGTCACATACGGCGCGCGGAGGCTGCGCTCTACCAATCTGATGTGAATAACCAATGCACACGAACGGGGGTTGGCGACAGAATCGGGCATTGTCGCGAACGCCGAGCTTGAATTTGGTAACTGACTGCTCTTCTCCGTAAGGCAAGGTCCAGGATCCTGCATGATTTCGCGGTTGCACAATCTCGGCCTGCTTCTTCCTTTTCTCATTCCGGCCTTCGCGCTCGCCGACCCGGCGCCATTTGATCTGGTTGGCCCCACGCTCGAAGTCAGAGTGACGCATGCCGGCAAGACCTTGCCGATCTCAGAGGTGCCCAATCTCTCGGCCGGAGACCTGCTTTCGGTCAAAGCCAATCTGCCGCCAGGTCAATCAGTACATTACCTGCTCGTGGCGGTTTTTTTGAGGGGGTCTACAAATCCGCCTCCTGAGAACTGGTTCTTCTCGTCGGAGACTTGGAACGAAAAGAATCGTGAGGGACTAAAGATTGCCATTCCTAACGAGGCACAGCAGGTACTCATCTTTCTCGCGCCGGAGACGGGTGGAGACCTGAAAACATTGGTTAATACCATTCGAGGCCTGCCTGGAGCCTTTGTGCGAGCCTCTCAGGATCTGAATCAGGCCATCCTCGATCGTTCCCGGCTTAATGTTTACCTGGCGGCCATTCGCAGAATCGGACAGGCCGACCCCGAAGATTTGAAGACAGCTTCAGCGTTGCTTGCGCGCAGCCTCTCGATCAGAATTGATCCCGACTGCCTGGAAAAAATGCCTGAGTTGCAGGCCCCGTGTCTGATGCAGGGCCAGGACACGTTGGTCCTGGATGACGGGCACAGCACCTCAATGATCGAGGCGCTCACTTCGGGAGCAACCGCCGATCTGGGCTTACAGTTAGCCGACTCTCCCGCGGCAGATTTTGGCTATTACGGCCCATA
>JASHTH010000846.1 GCA_030040655.1 Acidobacteriaceae bacterium
GCACGCACCCGGCGTCGAAATTGGTCGACCTAGCGATACATACCGTCGCACCCGCGTAGAATCCTTCTTCGGGAAAGTTACGGTACTCGTGACCGATGGACATCTTCCCTACCCTTATGGAAGGGAGCTAACCGGCTACCAAGTTGCAAGCCTTGCCGATACGCTGGCCAAAGCGAAGTCGCTCGGCGTTAGCATCCTTGTCCCGCCATATTCTTCAGATGGGCGAATTGCTGCAATGGTGGAATTCCCGGGAGGATACATCGCGGAAATTCACGAAGCTGGCACGGGACACTGACCTTTAGGGCCCCTGCAGATCGATGATCCCTCGCTTGACCGCGATCGTAACCGCATGAGTACGATCATTAGCGGTCAACTTGGAGAGAATGCTCTTGACGTGGGCTTTGACCGTATCCTCGGTGATCGACAGTCGATCCGCGATCAGTTTATTGGGATTTCCGGCAGCGATCAACTGGAGGACATCAATTTCGCGTCCGGTGAGATTACTTTCGCCGGCATGATCGGCGATCTGAGCAGCAATCTCGGGCGGTATACGCTTTCGGCCTGCGTAGACGCAGCGGATCGTCTCCAGCAGTTCCTTGCGCAAGAGACTTTTGAGCAAATAGGCCCTCGCTCCGGCTCTAAGTGCACGGAGGATCTGCACGTCCCCGCCGTAGGTTGAGAGGACGATGAATTTCGCTTCGGGAAAGGTACGAAAGATCTCTGTCATTGCCTCTACACCGCTCAGTTCAGGCATGCGCATATCCATCAAGGTCACATCCGGACGGTGAATCCGAAATAGATCAATCGCCTCTTTCCCAGTGGAAGCCTCGGCTACTACGCTCATGTCCGGTTGCTTTCCGACGAGTGATCCAACGCCCTCTCTCAAGAGTGGGTGATCATCCGCAATGAGGATGCGGATACAATCAGTGCAGCTCGTCATATTGCACCTCCTTATTCTTTGGGAAGTGTCGCGACCAACAGAATGACGGCTCCGTATCGTATGCGATAAAAGCGGGGATCGTTAGCTCAACCTCGGTACCTAACCCCGCCCGGCTCCATACGCTAAGGCGTCCATGAATGTTCTTCGCCCTCTCCCTCATTCCGCATGATCCCCAATGATCTGCGCGTCCACCATTCCTCAATATCTCCGAATCAATTCCGATGCCGTCATCCCGGAATCGAACGCGGAGGAACTTATCCGAAAAAGCGATCTCCAGTTCCATTCGTTGCGCATGAGCATGACAAAAGGCATTCCATAGCGCCTCTTTGGCAATCCTGCAGGCCTCCTCCGTGATCCAGGAGTTAACTGTACGTGGTTGGCCTTCGACAACCACGGAGGTGATTGGAAGCGACGTTTTGCCGAAACAGATCTCTTCGATCAATCCGTTCATTATGGAACTGAGAGAATCGGCGAGCTCGCATCCAGCAGGAGAGACAGAACGAATTCCTTGAATAGCTCTTCTGCTTTCGATCAGCGCTTGATCTGCACGGTCGAGGGCCTGCTCTAACAGCTTCTTCGCGTCGAATGGATCGGACAGGAATGTCTCATTCGCTATTTGGAAGCGTAGTATGAGTCCCTGAAAGCTCTGGAGCAATGTGTCGTGGAGCTCCTGCGCGATGCGGGTTCGCTCGGCGAGCCTGTCTTGACTGCGAATTTTGAGGTGACGTGTGAGGCGGAACAAGCGAAGTCGATAAAGGAGGACAGCAAGCATAAGACATGCACCAAAGCAGATCTCGCGAAACAAAGGAGTCTGCCAGTAAGCGTGTTCGATGATGATGGGCATACTCGTCACTGGGAAAGACATACCAGTCAGGCCTATGTTGCGAAGGACTAACTAGCGATCAGCGATCCAACTGCCATGGAACCCCAGGGGAACGCGTACCGGCAAGTGAATGCGTGCGACCGGTTCACTCGCAAAATCCTGCGCTGCAAGAATCACCAAATCCGTCTTGCTCCCATCGAGATCATGAGCAAAGGACATCAGATAGCCTTCGCCTTCGCCGGCGCTAAGCGACGCTGGAGCGAACACGGCTTCTCCTGCCGCGCCGCGTTCGAAATTGTGCTCCTCGACGGCGCCAGTTTGCACATCGTGCTTGATCAGAACATTGCCAGACGAGTGGCCCGCTTCGGGGGCCGGGGCGATGACGTGATCCCGGAGTTGCTTAAATGAAGTGGTGTATCCGTAGCGATGCGGGCGGCTGATGACTCTATCATTGACGCGCGGAAACTCCTGAAAAAACCGGTCGCTGAGGGACCGAAGAGCGACTTTGCCGCTGACAGGATCGATGGTCCAGCGGTCGAGAGTAACCGGCCCCGGTCCGGTCAGTAGCGAAACATCGTAACGGCCCGCATAGCGGCACATGTCGACGCAGACACCGTCACCATCGTCGAATGCGTTGAGCGTATGGAAGACAAAGCAAGGCTCAACCGGAAACCAGCGCGTTCCATCCGAACTGTCTTCGCGCGAAAGCAATCCGACGCGCGCTTCATGGGCTGGATTCCAGACATAAGGGAACTTCCCGGCTTTCGCCGCATCAAGACTGAACGTAACCGGCAGATCGTAAAGGACGACATATTTTTCGGTCAGGGCGAAGTCGTGCATCATCGGTTTGTCGCGAACGGGAATCTCTGTCACGCGGACGACTCGGCCAGTCTTGTCGATGACGATGTGCTGGACATTATCCTGCAGATACGAATACGCGACGGCGTGCACCTCGCCCGTCTGCGGGTCCGTTTTGGTGTGCGCAGCAAAACCATCGGGCAGGGTACCGAGCGTGGCCGCCTTGGCATGCTCCAGTACAGGAATTGTTAGGATTGGACACTGGTCCGCAGGTTTCTGAGGCGGTTTTGTTGATGCCATTTGGAAGTGGCTCCTTCGACCACCTCCTATTTTGGGTGCTACCGGATTCCGGCTCGGAGGCCAAACGGCTTGCTTTCTTCAATGACAGAGGCCGATGTCATCGACAACTCCATTCTTTTCGCGCAACCCGCGCGGTTCGCCGCTATACTCCGCTTAATGGCGTACTCCAGATCGAAATGGAGGCACTCGTGAATCGTTTCGAGCGAATACCCGCG
>JASHTH010000847.1 GCA_030040655.1 Acidobacteriaceae bacterium
CGAAATGTGGTCTCGGATCCGTCGGCGCGCTCGACCGGCATCTCCATGGAGATGAACCACTGCTCGGTGGCGCGAAAGATGACCGGGTTGTGGCAGCGCCAGCAATGCGGGTACGAGTGCTCGAGGTCGGAGACTGCGAGCAGCGCGTTTCGCTCTTCGAGCATGGCGACGATGATGGGGTTCGCATCCCACACCGACTTGCCTGCGAAGGGCGGCGGCGCGGCCAACTGCCACGCATCGGGATCGACGAGGATCAGCCCCGAGGCATCGACGCGGCTGGTCGGGTCGAGGCCGTAGCGCTGGCCGGTGTAGAAGTCGTCGGCCCCGTGCGAGGGCGCGGTATGCACGGCGCCGGTGCCCTGGTCGCCGGTGACGTAAGTCGCCAGCACGCCGAGGATGCTGCGGTCGAGAAATGGATGCTGAAACGTGGTGCGGTCGAGCACCGAGCCCTTGAAGCGGGCGATCTCCCTGACTTTCGAGAGGCAACATGCGGCCTTGGTCGCTTCAGCCAAGGCTTCGGCAACAATATAGACCGACGCCACCCTTGGCGCGCGACCCGCCGGGTCACCCGCCAAGGATGGGGCACCCCCCTGTTGCGGGTCGGCCGGCTGAACTTCCAGGGCGACATAGTCGAATTCGGGATGAAAGGCGACGGCCATCGAGGCAGGCAGCGTCCACGGTGTAGTGGTCCAGATGATCGTCGAGACCTCGCGGCCGGCCAGTTCCGGCGCGATCGCTGTCGGGTCCGAAGTGAGCCGGTAGCGCACGTAGATCGAGGGACTGGTGTGCATCTCGTACTCGATCTCGGCGTCGGCCAGAGCCGTGCGGTCGTGGATGCACCAATACACCGGCTTCAGCCCGCGATACACGAATCCTTTTTCGAGAAAACCGTAGAAAGCCTCCAGCGTGCGGGCTTCGTAGTCCCGCGCCATGGTTTTGTAGGGTTTTTCCCACCGGCCAAAGCAGCCGATGCGCTGGAATTGCTGCGTTTGCAGTTCAACATAGGTCTGCGCATAGCGCCGGCAAGCATCCAATACTTCAGGCGCGGGCATCTCCAGCTTTTTGCGGCCGAGCTGCTCGTCGACCTTGATCTCGATCGGCAGGCCATGACAGTCGAATCCGGGCACGTAGGGAGCGTCGAAGCCCGCCATGGTCTTGGATTTAACGACAAAATCCTTCAGGCCCTTGTTGAGCGCGTGACCCAGATGGATGGGGCCGTTCGCATACGGGGGGCCATCATGGAGGATATAGGACGGGCGGCCGGCGCCGGCTTCGCGCAGCCGTTCGTAAAGCCCTAGCGATGCCCAGCGGGCCAGCCGCAGCGGCTCATTCTGGGGCAGGTTGGCTTTCATGGGGAAGGCGGTATGCGGCAGGGTCAGCGTCCCCTTCAGCTCCGGGACGGCAGACAGGGTTGCTCCCTGGCGAGCCGCCGTAGGGCTCTCCTGAGCGCGAGATTTGCCGATAGAATCCACAGTGTCAGTGTAAACGGACAGGAAAGTTTTTTTTCGGTAACAACTGCGGGCCCTTCTCGTCTATTGTTTATGGGAGTGGGGACCGCCTGGAAATCTGAGAATCTGGAGAATGTGAGCCGGATCTGATCGCGGGGCAATCGACGAAAATCCGGGGTGGACCGTCGATCCTAGCGAGACAAGGGCGGCATTCTCAAGCATAATGAATGGATAGCCCTTGATGTTTGAGAGCCTCCCTCGTGCAGCCTAAGGGCGGGCTCGGCGGCGAATATGGCAGAAGAAACCCTCGCAATTACGAACGCGGACTCGGACGCTTCGGCGTTTGTTGCCCGGCACGAGTTTGACGGGCTCCTCGGCAAAGCCTTTGAGGAGAAGCCGATCTGGACGGGGCTCTACGAGAGCATCCGTGACATTTTCTTCCCGCAAAAGCTTCCTCCGCTCAAGCTGACCTCGACACCGATCCCAGTCCCCGACCGGATGAAGGTCAAGGCCAATCCCTGGGCCATCGGAACGGCGACGGTTGTCAATGTGCTGATCCTGGCCGCCGTCATCTACTTCAGTGCCCGGATCATCATTCAGCAGATCACCAAGCCGAAGGTTGACGAAACGGCTGTCGATGTCAGCGACTACAAGTTTCAGGGTCCCAAGGGTCCGCAGGCGGGCGGCGGTGGTGGAGGCGGCGATCACAGCTTGGTCGATCCCACCAAGGGCAGGCTGCCGAAGAAGGCGCCGGATCCGGTGAATCAGCCCCAGGTTCAGGCGCTCGATAAGCCCAAACTGCCCGTAGAACCGGCGATCAATGTCCAACAAGAGATCAAGCTGCCTGACAATCCCATGCTTCCCACGCTGGGCGTAAAAGACTCACCGAATGTCCAGCTTGCCTCGAATGGCCCGGGCGGCGGCACGGGCATTGGGACGGGTTTTGGCGGCGGAATCGGCCCCGGCACGGGCAACGGCTATGGTCCGGGCCGCGGCGGCAACGCCGGCGGCGGAGTGTATCAGGTAGGGGGCGGCATCTCGGCGCCAGTGCCCTTGAACAATGTCGAGGCTGAATTCTCCGACGAAGCGCGGCGCGCCAAATACCAGGGCGTGTGCCTCATTTCTCTCATCGTCGACGCCAACGGCAACCCCCAGAACCCGCGCGTGGTCCGGCCGCTGGGAATGGGGCTGGATGAAAAGGCGCTGGAGGCCGTTCGCCAGTATCGCTTCAAGCCGGCCATGAAGGATGGCAAGTATCCGGTGCCGGTAATGATCACCGTCGAGGTCAACTTCAGGCTTTATTGAAGGCTCAGTTCGGGTTTGGACAGGAGCGAAACGCTTGGGCGTTTCGCTCTTTTCGTTTTCAGGGATTGGCAGTCTTTCTTCGGTCGTCCGCGGCCGTTTAGGAAATCGTCTGTCGGCTTGGATGGTGCGCAAGGTCGCCGCTCCCGGTTGCTCCCGCCCTAGCGACAAGCTCATGTCGTTGGGGACCCCGGTTGGTCGCTTCGACTCGGCCGTCTTTCTCAGGCTGCATCATTAGCAAAACTGCCCTCGTCGCTTGCGCAGCGAGCAAAAAGACAATGGGCAGAGCGGAAACTCTGCCCGTAGCCCGATTTTCGATTCGTCTTATTGGATTCTATATCTGGAGCCCGGTTGCGCCCTCACAGGCTTGTCACAAGGGGGAATTGCGACAAAACCTCGAGGATGTGTCCCGAATTCATAGCGTGCCGATCCCGTGAATTCAGCGAGCGGAGACCTCGATGAATCTCAAAGGGACAAGGTGAGCCCTGGCTTTGCCTACGTGAGGCTGCTGGCCAGAGTCGAGCTAATGTTGGTGAACGCGGAGTTGAGACCCGAACCCAGGGTCTGCAACGCAGCCGTGGCGCCAAAGGCCACCAAGGCGACGACCAAGGCATATTCCACCAGGTCCTGACCTTCTTCACGATCGATCAGGGTCTGGATTTTGAAATAGAGATTCAGCATCAGATGATTCACGGTTCGCTCCCTGACGAAGTTGGTTTTCCCGACGTGCTGGGGCATCTTCTGTGTTATCAACTTATGTGTCAGCGGACAATGCCCCAATTGTGCTATAAGCGAATTCTCATTTTTGTCGTCAGGCGGAGAATTCCCTCTGAATTCATAGAGATCCGCAATCAGAGTGCGATGGGAAAGGAATCCGGAAGTAATGGTGCGCCCGGAGAGATTCGAACTCCCGGCCTACTGATTCGTAGTCAGTCGCTCTATCCAGCTGAGCTACGGGCGCGCTTGACTTCATCCCTGGCGGGACCTAAGACAGAGTAGCAGGGTTGGAAATGTGGCGCAAACCACCGGTCAGCTCGCCTTCGCCGGCTCGGGTGCCGGCGGCGCGGCGGGCGCCAGCGGCAGCACCTCGACGACTTCAAGACCCGTCTGCCGCACCAGGCGGGTGACGGTGGCGGCGTTCAGGCGAGTCGCATCGTACTCCACGCGCAGCGTGCGCGCCGTGCGATCGAAGCGGAAACGGCGCACGCCGTAGACTTCGCGGATGCTGGCCAGCGCGAAGATGACCGCATCCGTAGGAGCCGTGGCGTACCGATACAGAATGTCTACCGTGGTCATGCAGACATGATAGCAACGCGAGGTCGAACAGTTTAGGGAATTGTGTGTCCGTTCGGACGTTGCCCCAAGGTCGCCGCTGCCTGTTGGTCCCACCCCAACGACGAACGCATGTCGTTGGGGACCCCGGGGTTGGTCGCGTCGACTTTGCGATCTTTCTTCGGCGACATCATTTCCTAAACCGCCATAAAGGAACAGGGTTCAGCGTCCAGGCTCCAGCGAACGAGGGAACGAGGGAGCAAAAAACCGCGGGACTAAGAGACTAAGCGACTGAGGGACTGAGGGACTAGGGATTAGGGACGAGGCATTGCGTGGGTAGGGACTGAGGGAACAAGGGGCCAAGGCGGAAAGCAGGTTGACCATTGCATTCCAGGATCGAGGCTCGGCAGGCGGTGCGCATGGAACTGGTCGGCGCCGGGCGTAATCGCCGGCAAGATCGCTTTGCTTGCGTCCGGGCTCAGCTCCTTTACGATGGCGCCGGAAAAGGGCGAGCAGAAATCGACTTGCATGTCGCCGTTGGCTTCCAGTTCGAAGCACCGTGGTGAGACGGCGCAATCGGCATTCGGTTGCTGGCCTTAAAGGCTGTTCAGGTACGCGCGGATCTCCGGGTCGGACCAGTCGGTGGCCCCAACGAATTTGCGCCGGATGATGCCTTTGCGGTCGATGAGATAACTCTCCGGCCACATGTCGGTGTGAAAGAGCTTGGCGGCAGATTGTTCGGGATCGCGCACCGTAGTGAAGTCCACATGCCGGCGAATGAGGAAGTTTTTGTAGGAGTCGGCGTCCTCGTCGACGCTGACGCCCACGATCGCCAGGTTGGGCTCCTCATGGTGAAGTTGCTCGAGCGACGGAAGCTCGGCAACGCAGGGTGCGCACTGACTCCACCAGAAATTGAGCAGCACCACCTTGCCGCGATAGCTGGCCAAGTGAATGGAGCTGGTTCCATCGGCAACGGTAAAATCGGGCGCAGGCTGCCCGGTGTAATGCGGGTGCGCGCCGCGGTTGCAACCCGGCGCCACGGCGAGGGGAAGTAAAGCCAAGAACGAGAACAAGCGGCGGCCCGACACATCTCTAATATAATGCTGGCCGGGAGCGCCTTCCACGGTAATTCCTGAGTTGCAGTGGTCTCTCGAACTCGGTTCAGGGTCGCCGCTCCTTGGGGTCGCGTCGACTTGAGGGCAGCGGCTTCGGGATACGGCGGCTCAGGAACTGCGATAGCGGCGGGCGACAAATTCGAGCCGGAGGAACAACGGCCTCGTGGAGTCGGCTTCCGGTTAAGCGCGTGCTGGCATCGAAACCCTTGCAAGATACCGATCGGAGTCAGGCCATGAAGCTGTCAGTCTTCTGCGGGGCGAGCGTCGATGGCTTTCTTGCTCGGCCGAACCACGCGCTCGATTTCCTGGAAGCCGGCGGGCACGAGCCGCACGGATTCGAAGAATTCTACGGCAGCGTAGACGTCGTGGTGATCGGGCGCAAGACCTTCGAAGTGGTGCTGACATTTGGCGAGTGGCCCTATGGCAAGAAACCCGTGGTGGTGCTGAGCAGCCGTCCGCTCGATTTCTCATCGGTCAAAGGCGGGGTGGTCGAACAGATGTCGGGCGAACCGGCCGAGATCGCAGCGCAGCTCAAGACTCGCGGCTTCCAACATGCTTATATCGACGGCGGCATCACCATTCAGCGATTCCTGGCCGCCGGGCTGATCGACCGAATGGTCATCACACGCGTGCCGGTGCTGATCGGAGAAGGCATCCCTCTTTTTGGCCCTTTGCCGCGCGACATCGAACTACGCCACGTTGCAACCCGTTGCTACAAGGGTGGGCTGGTGCAGACCGAATACGAGTTGGGAGCTGCGCAGCAGAGTCCGGACAGCGGATAGGACGGAATCGCTGTTGTTTGATTTCTTCGGAAGCATGATTCGATGAGCAAAGAGAAGCCGGCGCCAGAGGAGCCAGGTGCAGCTCGGCAGTGGAAGCCCGTGTTGGGCCTCTCCGATGAGCCCGGCGAGCGCGTCAGCCTGCCGGCGCGCTTTGGCACGGTCTTCGATCAACCGGAACCGGAAGAATTGATCGAATTGACGGTGATTGTTCCGGCGCGCAACGAAGAACAGAGCCTGGGCGAGTGCCTGCAATCACTGGTCGCGCAGTCGGAAGAGATCTTCGAACTGGGGCGCGATTGGGAGCTGATCGTCGTCGACGATCACTCGACCGATCGCACGGCGGAGATCGCGCGCAGCTTTTCCGGCGTGACGCTGCTGCCGGCTGCAGCTTTGGAAAAGGGCTGGACGGGAAAGAACAATGCCATCTGGACCGCGGCGCGGCAGGCGCGGGGCAAATGGCTGCTGTTTACCGATGCCGACACGATTCACGAGCCGGGCGATTTGCGCCGCGCCATTCACGAAGCGACACGGCACAAGACGGGCGTGCTGAGTTATTCGCCGCGGCAGATTGTCAGCGGCTGGATGCAGCGCGCGATGATGCCCCTGGTGTTTTGCGAGCTGGCGCTGGCCTACCCGCCGGCCAAGGTCAGCGATCCCAGCCAGCG
>JASHTH010000848.1 GCA_030040655.1 Acidobacteriaceae bacterium
AGCCGCCGGCCAGCGATACATGGTGATGACGACCAAGCATCACGAAGGCTTCTGCAATTTCGACGCAACGAAATACACGAATTATTGCGCGCCCGCGCAGGGTCCTGGCCGCGATCTCGTGCACGAATACGTTGAAGCCGCCCGCGCCGAGGGCATGCACGTCGGCTTCTATTATTCGCTGATGGATTGGCATCATCCCGATGGCGCGAACTGCGCCACGGACGACGCTGCCCGCGAGCGCTTCGTCGAATACACGCACGGCCTGATTCGCGAGCTGATGACCAACTACGGAAAAATCGACGTGCTCTGGTACGACGTCGACTGGCCGCTGACCGCGGAGCAGTGGGAGTCGGAGCGCATGAACGAGATGGTTTTCGAACTGCAGCCCGAAATCATCGTGAACAATCGCAACGGCCTTCCCGGCGACTTTTCCACGCCGGAACAGAACATCGAGGCTGCGCCGGAAGGCCGCGCCTGGGAGACCTGCATGACGCTCAACGATAGCTGGGGCTTCAATCGCGGCGACGATTCGTGGAAGACGCCCAAGACGATTGTGCAAAACCTGGCCGAGTGCGCGCGCGGCGGAGGCAACTACCTGCTCAACATCGGGCCCAAACCCGACGGCTCGATTCCGGAGGAATCCGTTACCGTGCTCGAAACCGTGGGTAGTTGGCTCGACACCAATGGCAAGGCGATTTACGGCACTGAGCGCGGTTCGTTCGACTGGAACAGCAATGCGGGCTATTCGCGCCGCGGCAACACGCTCTACATCCATCAGCACTACTGGCCGGGCCACACGCCGGCTGCCGAGTGGCTGAGCTTCTATCAGCCCGAGGTGGTGATAGCGATCGGCGGACTCAAGCCCAAAGTGAAATCTGCGCGGTTGCTGAAAACCGGCGAGAACGTCCCCTTCACCCAGGACGAATTCTCGCTGCGGCTCACCGGCCTGCCGCTCCAGGCGCCCGATCAGCCGGCCACGGTGATCGAGGTCGAGTGCGATGGCCAGCCGGTGATCTCGCACTCGGCGATGCGCCCGCTGTGGCCGCGGTACAAGGTGGGAATGAGTTAGATTTTTGCTCGGTCTTCCCGAAGAAGCGCAGCGTGCCGCATCCTTGCGGCGTCTCTGTTTTTGCCGCAAGGGTGGGAGACATGATTCCACGCGGACAATGGCTTATTTCGCGCCGGCAGCCAATACCTCATCCGCAATCCGCGCCGCCTCAACCGCAGGACGCACGGAATGCACTCGAACCATCGACGCTCCGTTGAGAATCGCCACGACCATTGCTGCGAGGCTCGCCGCCTCGCGCTCCGTAACCGGCGCCGTTGCGCCGCCATATAGCGGAGCGAGAGTGCGGCCGAGAAACGATTTGCGCGAAACACCGGCGAGCAGCGGCCGGCCCAGCGAGAGCAGCTCCGCCTGCCGCGCCAGCAGCGCGTAATTTTCGTTGAAGCGCTTGCCGAATCCATAGCCTGGATCGAGAACGATCTGTTCGGGGGTAATGCCCGCGCGCGCCGCGGCGGCCAGACTCGACTCCAGCCCGGCGCGGACCAAAGCGAGCAGTTCTTCAGCCGGCATCTGTGGCTGCACACGCCAATCCTCGGGACGGCCACGCGTATGCATCAGCACCACTCCCGACTTGAATTCGGCGGAGACGGCGGCCATCTCTCCGTCCCACGTAAATCCGCTCACGTCGTTGACGATCTCCGCGCCGGCTTCGAGCGCCGCGCGCGCGGTTGCCGCTTTGTACGTATCCACTGACACGATTGCATCCGGTCTCGTCGAGAGGACGCCTTCAAGCACGGGCAACAGGCGGGCTTGCTCCTCTTTCGCGCTCACGCCAGGTGCATTCGCAGAGCCTTCCGCGCCGCCCGCGCGAGAACTCACGCGCGAATTGGGCCGCGTGCTCTCGGCTCCCAGGTCGAGTAGGTCCGCACCCTCGTCCAAAAGGCGCAAGCCGTGTGCGATCGCCGCGTTCGGATCGAGAAACCGGCCGCCGTCGCTGAACGAGTCGGGCGTGATGTTCACGACACCCATGATGAGCGTGCGCCGGCCCAGTTCGAGGGTGCGCGTGCGCAGGCGCCATGGCGCGATCTGTCGTGCAATTTGTTTCATTCCTCTCGATGGTACGCGGAATCGGCGCGTCTCCGTATCATGTCCGGCTGCTACACTCCGGCCATGGCAAACATTCATCGCAAGCTGGCCGTTCTGTTCGCTGCGATTCTTTCTCTTTCTTCGGCTACGCTGGCTCAGGCGCGTCATTCACGGCCCGCCGCGCATCCAGCGCCAACACAGGGGCCGCTGGCCGAGCGCATCAATGCCATCCTCGCCGATCCGGCACTCAGCCATGCGGAATTCGGCATCAGCGTGACCACTCTCGACGGGCAGTCCCTCTATGGATGGAACGATGGCCGGCTCTTCACGCCGGCATCGAACGTCAAGCTCACCACAACCGCCGCGGCTTACGCCTTGTTGCCCGTCGAATCGCTGAACTGGACCACGCACATCGTCGCCGGCGGCGACATCGACGGAAGCGGAGCGTTGCACGGCGATCTGATCCTGCTGGGCGCGGGCGATCCGACGCTGAGTGTGCGGCAATATCCGTATCAGCCTCCGCCGCAGCCGCCCCCACCCCCGGCGGCAAATTCGAAGGAATCGAAAGCTGCCAACAATTCACCACCGGCGCCACCTCCACCTCCGCCGAATCCGATGGCCGTGCTCGATGCCCTCGCGCAACAGGTGGAGGAGTCCGGCGTGCGCTCGGTACAGGGCAACGTCGTAGGCGACGACAGCTTTTATCTCGACGAACCGTACGGCAGCTCGTGGGAGTGGGACGATCTTCAATGGATCTACGGCGCGCCGGTTTCGGCGCTCACGTTCAACGACAACGCCGTGCAACTCACCATCTCGCCCGATCCGGCCTCGGCCGCCGTCACCCTTGCCAGCTGGTCGCCGGATGTGGGCTATTTTGTGATTGCCAATAACATCGCATCTGCGGAAAACGGCCAACCTGCGCATCCGGGGCTGGAGCGCCGGCCGGGAACAACGATGGTGCGCGCCTGGGGAACGGCGCCGGCCTCGGGGCTTCGCGCCGATCTGGCTGTCGAAGACCCGGCCGAATTTACGGCGCAGGCGTTCATCGAAGCGCTGCGCGGCCGCGGCATTTCCGTCACCGGCTCGCCGACGGCGGTTCATCGCTATGCGCTGGGGACGGAGGATTTCAGCGCCGAGCGCGAGACGCCGGTTGCCCTTGACCAGGCCGCGCCGTACACCGTCGCCGCCCCCATCAACGCGCGCAAGGTGCTGGCCACGCGCGTTTCGCCGCCCGTCGCCCAGGACATCATGGTGACCAACAAGCTCAGCCAGAACCTGCATGCCGAACTGCTTCTGCGGCTGCTTGGGAAACTGAAAGGCAACGATGGCAGCTTCGCGCAAGGCGCACGCGTGGTTCGGCAATTCCTGGTCTCGGCCGGCATCGACGACGGCGATTTCTTTCTCTACGACGGATCGGGCATGAGCGCCGACGACCGCATCGCTCCGCGCGCCTTAACGAAACTGCTCGACTATGCAGCGGGACAGTCGTGGGGCGCAGCATGGCGCGAAACGCTGCCCATCGCCGGAGTAGACGGCACCCTGAGCGGCCGGTTCAAGAACTCGCCGCTGAAGGGAAAGATGTCGGCCAAAACCGGGACGCTGAATGAAGCGAACGCGCTTTCGGGATACTTGACGGCGGCCAGCGGCAAGACGGTCACCTTTTCTATTATGGTGAACGGCCATCGGCCCGAGAGCAACGCCGAACAAAACGCCATCGATCGCATCGCAGAGGCGATTGCTGCCGCGGAGTGAGACGCCGCGCGATTTATCATCGAAGGCAGATGCATCCGCCTTCTCATTCGCATTGGATTGCCGCCGCGCTGACCTCGCTCGCGCTGTCGGTGTGCGCGGGCGGATGCAAGTCGCTTCCGCCCTCGAAGCCGTCGTCCGAATGGACGGCGCAAGAGGCGCGCGGCGCCCAGGTCTACCAGGAGAAGTGCGCGCGCTGCCACTATCCGACATCGACGCGCGGGCTGCACGGGCCGGGGTTGCAGGCGCTGACGAAAGTGAAAGCGATGCCCTCGGGCGCGCCGCCTACCGACGAGCGGCTGACGGAAGTGATCCTCCATGGCCACCAGATGATGCCCGCCACGCCTCTGGACGACGACCAGCTTCGCGATCTGCTGGCATATTTGCACACTCTATGAGCGAAACAGAGAAAAAGAGCAGCGCACCGGGAACAAGCGCCGGGGCCGCGCCGTCGGACCACGCAGGCGCCGCGGGCGCGCCGGACAGGCCCCCGCTGCGCAAGCGCGAAGAATCGGTGCGGACCATTTTGCAATTGCCCGGCCTTGCCGCCATCAGCCTCTACATGCTGATTCTGGCCTGCGTGGCTGCTGTGGGAGTGGTTGGTCGGCACTATCCGCCTCTTTTCCTCATTCTCGCCGTGGCATTCTTCACGGCGAGCTTCGGGCTCATGCGCCTGTTTCGCTGGGCGTGGGCGCTGACCCTGGCGGCGGTGGTGCTGCTTGCTGCCTATTGTTTCTGGCTCTTCTCCGCGCAGCATCAAGGGTCGGCCCTGGTGCAGGGCCTGTTGAATCTGGTCTTCTTCCTTTATATGGTGCGGCTCGAAGTGCGTGAGAAGCTTCGTTAGGCCGCTGGCGCATTGTGCGGCTCGAACCCATAGCGGAACATCCTGAACGATTGTCATTCATTGCAATTTCCTAAAGGAGCAACGATGCGCAGCGATATCATTGTGCGAGCGATTGAACAACGCGACTTCGAGCAATGGAAGCCGCTGTGGGACGGCTACAACGTGTTCTATGGCCGGCAAGGGGCCACCGCATTGCCGGAGGAAGTGTCGCATAGAACTTGGTCCCGGTTCTTCGATGGCTATGAGCCGATGCACGCGCTCGTAGCCGAGCACAAGGGGAAGTTGGTTGGCCTGGCGCATTACCTCTTCCATCGCAGCACCATCTCGATCGGGCCGGTCTGTTATCTGCAAGATCTTTTCACGTTCGAATCCGCGCGGGGCAAGGGCGTGGGTCGGGTCTTGATCGAAGAGGTCTATCGTTGCGCGGAGCGCGCCGGGGCCAGCCGTGTGTACTGGCATACTCATGCGACCAATGCCACGGCGAGGCTGCTGTATGACAAGGTCGCCGAAGACTCAGGCTTCGTCGTCTACCGAAAGATGCTTTGAAGCTCCGCACCCTGGACGCTGGACCCTGGACGCCGAACGCTCGATCTAACCCGGCGGCCAGCTCATCGGCCGCCCGCCGAGCACGTGCAGATGGATGTGATCGACGGTCTGCCCGCCGTACGCTCCGTTGTTTACCACTACGCGGTAACCCTTGCCGAGCTCTTTCTTCCGCGCGACCTCGGCAGCGGCCCACAACAGGTGCCCCAGCAACTTCTTGTGGCCTTCGGCGGCGTCGCCGAGCGAGGCGATGTGCTCGCGCGGCGTCACCAGCACATGGACCGGCGCGCGCGGATGAATGTCCGCGAAGGCGTAGCACTGATCGTCCTGGTAGACGGCGGTCGAGGGAATGCTCCCATCGATGATCTTGCAGAACAGGCAGCTCATGGCGGGTTCAGTGTACAGGACGGCAAGTTAGATGGGAGGCAACGGCCGAATCTGCACGCCACTACCCGGCATCCGCCTTCTGCGATCACGCATCCGGTTTTCGCGCCAGCACGACGGGCAGGTAGAGGCCGGTCTCGGCCGGCATCAGCCAGCGCAGTTTTTCGAACCCCGCCGCTGCCAGCGCCTGCGAGAGTTCTTCGCGCAGCATGCAGCGGTATTGGCCGGCGAAGTGATGCGTGACCCAGCCCGCCTCCGAGCGGACTGTGATGTAAAGATGAAGGTCGTACCGATCTTCACCGGTCCAGTCCCAAACCTGGAGCACGATCCTGCGGTCTTGCCCGCTGCCGAAAAACGTCGGGCCCAGGACCGCCGGCCGCTCCACGATCAGCGCGTCATAATCGCGAATGCTGGCCACGAGAAGGCCGCCCGGCCGGAGCTTCGAAGCCATGGCGCCAACCGCGCGCCGCACGCCTTCGGCTTCGAGATGCGGCAATGCATTGTCCAGGCTTGCCGCGACATCAAAGTTGCGGTCTTCGATCTCCTTGAGGCTGGTCAAGTCTGAGACGCAAAAGTCGATCGTCTGGCCGCGAGCCGCGGCCTCGCGGGAAGC
>JASHTH010000849.1 GCA_030040655.1 Acidobacteriaceae bacterium
GCTGCTGCTGCATCAGCATGGGCTTGTGCCCTTCGCGCTAATTTGGATCAACCATATCGGGCTGGACCGGATGCTCGGCTTTGGCCTCAAATATCCGGCTGGATTTGGATCGACGCATCTGGGCTACATCGGCCGCCGCGCAGAAGCTACGCTTCCCTTTCGCGCCTGAGACCCGGCATAAGCGCCTTCGCTACCAGAGACGCGCCGAAGGCGATGAGGATCGTCCTTTCCATTAGGCGATTGTCGTAGCTCCATGAAAAGACGGCGATCGAGAAAAACACCCCGATCGGCGTCAATTCCGAAAGCACGGCCTGCACCCAGCTCGGTTTGGCGTCCGAGCGTGAAAGGGTTGTCCGCAAACGCGGAACCAACCGCGGGACCGCGCGCCGATAGGCCTCGAATGGCTCTCCAAGCTGGGCGCTCAGGTAGGCCTCCTCGCCGAAGATGAGGCGCAGCAAGAAGAGGGTCAAGAGCGCCATGGTGAAGAGCGATCCGCTTGCCGGCATCACGAAGCTCATTGCTGCGGCCATAAACCACAGCCCGAGATAGAGCGGATTGCGCACATAGCGGTAAGGCCCATCCGCCATGAGCGACCTGGCGTTCATATCCAGATGGATCACGACTTCGGGGCCGAGGTACGCCGAGCCCCAAACGCGCAGAATCATGCCGGCCGCCGCCATCAGCGCGGAGACAACGATCATAAGTGGAGTGGCAATGTGGAATGGCACGAGTCCCAGCCGGCTGAGTTCAAGCGCCGTCCATTCCAGAAGGGAAGTGCGGCTGCCGATGCCCCACGCGTCGATCCAGGGCGCCCAGAATCCCAACACGACGATAATCGTGTTGATCAACATGCGCAGCCGAAACTCGATCGCCGATGCGCGCACTCGTCCCTCCCTGTCTTGCAGTGTACGATGCGAGGCCGACGAAGGTTCGAGCGCAGTGCCACTCAAGTCGCGCGGACTCCGGTTCCCCGGTCGCTATTCCGAACGCAGCGTCTGCATGGGATCGACCGATGCCGCGCGGCGCGCGGGACGCCATGCGGCGAGAAGCGCGACGATGAGCATCGCCGCGGCGACGGCCGCGAATTCGACCGCGCCGCCGGCTTCGATTCCGTAGAGCAATCCACGGATCAGGCGAGCAACGATGACCGCGCCTGCGATTCCGAAGACGGCTCCGGCAAGCGTCATCGCCAGAGCACGCCCTAGAATGGAGCGCAGCACGCGCGCTCGGTCCGCGCCCAGCGCCATGCGAATGCCGATCTCGCGCTTGCGCCGGAGCACCAACCGCGACAGCACGCTGTACAGGCCCACGATGGCGAGCAGCAGCGCCAGCACCGCGAACCCACCGGCGAGCACGGTGCGGAAGCGCGGCGGCGACAGATCGGCCGCATGCATAGCCTGCATCGTTTCAACTCCGGAGAGCACCAGGTCGCGGTCTACCGACGAAAGCTGTTGCTGCACATTGCCGGCGAGATCGGCCGGATTGCCGTCCGCTAGCACCACCATGGCGAGCGTGGCTGGCGGAGACTGCGCCAGCGGGCGGAATACGGTTGGCTCGACTACGTAGCCCATCTCTTGAAAGACGGTCGTTGTCTTCACGTCGGCAACCACGCCCACAACCGTGAGCCACGGCGCGGAAGGGTCATCGGCGCGGCTGAGCTTGACGGCGCGGCCGATGGCATCGCCGCCGGCGAAGTACTTTTTTGCCAGCGCCTGGTTGACGATCGCAACCTGCTGTGTGTCGGCGCGATCGCGCCCCTCGAAGAGACGTCCGCGCAGCAGCGGAATCTCCAGAGTCGCAAAATAGTTCGCGCTCACCTCGAGCTCTTCTGCACTGCCGGGATCGCTTGCGAGTTGCCTGTCGCCTTGCACGGAGAACAAGCCTCCGCCCCTCGGTATGACATCCGAGCCGAATGCCAGCGCCTCAACACCGGGCAGGGCGGAGACTCGTCGCCCCAGCTCATCGGCAAAGCGGAGGCGCAGGCCCGCGTCCGGATAGCGCTCCTCGGGAAGACGAACCTGGGCGGTAAGTAAATGATCGAGACGGTAACCCACGTTGGTTTTGGCAAAGTTGATCAGACTCTCGCACATGAGGCCCGTTCCCGCCATGAGAACCATCGAGAGAGCAACCTGGAACACCACCAGCGCCTGGGATGTGCGATGAGCAGAGCGGGTTGCGCCTTGATTCGGACCGGCGCCCTTGAGCGCCGTATTCGGATCGATGCGCGAGCCCCGCCACGCCGGCAGCACGCCGGACGCGAGCGCCGTGGCAATTCCGATGGCTGCTGAAAACAGCAGCACACGCCAGTCGACCGTGACGGCGTTGCCCGGCGGCAGCTCCACCGGGTTGACTGCACGGAACCACCGCAGCAACGATTCGGCGAGTAGAACTCCACCCGCGGCGCCGCCCAGCGCCAGCAGTAGTACTTCGGTGAACATCTGCCCGAAGAGCCTGCCGCGGCCAGAGCCCAGCGCAGCCCGCAACGCTATCTCGCGTTCCCGCTCGATAGCGCGGCCCAGCAAAAGGTTGGCCACATTGACGCAAGCCATCAGCATCACCAGTCCGGCCGCGGCCATCAACACCCAGAGGCCGGTGCGCAGATTGCGGCCGGCGAGCCAGGTGAAGTTCGACTTGAGATCGATGACAACCGGCTGCCACGCGCGCATTTCGCTCAGATCGGGCGGCGCTTCGGGTGTCACGCGGGCCTGGATCGCGGCCAGCTCGGCCTCGGCCGCGGCGCGCGTCACGCCAGGCTTCAGGAGCCCGTAGGCGCCCGTCATCATCTCCCACGGCTTTTTGACAAAATCGCTTTGCGGCGTAATCAGGCTCCACGCGCCAGTTACGCTGGGATAAAACGAAAAGCTCTTCGGCATCACGCCGACGATCTGGCAGGGAGTGTCGCCGAGCTTCACGCTTTGGCCGACGATATCGCCGGGCGCGCCCAGCTTCTGTTCCCAAAACGAGTGCGAAAGAACGAGGGTGCACGGGTTTTCGAGATCGGATGCCAGGAAGGTTCGCCCGAACTGTGCGAAGGCCCCAACCACTCCGAAGAAATCCGCGCTTGCGGGGATGGTGACAACGTCGATCGGCTTGTCATGCCAAAGCATGGTTTGGCCGCCGCGTCCGTTGGCCCAGGTAAGCGCGGCGAGCTTGTCGAAGCTGCGGCTGTGTTGCTGCCATGCTTCGAACTCGCGATAGCTGTCGAACCACGCGCCCGTTCCGCGATGCTCCTTATCGCTCTGCCAGATTACGACCAGCCGATCGGCATTCTTGTACGGCAGCGGGCGCAGAATCACTGCCTCGATGACACTGAAGACCGCCGCATTGGCGCCGATGCCCAGCATCAGCGTCAGAACAGCGGCGATGGTGAATCCCGGCGACTTGCGCAGTTGGCGCAGCGCATGGCGCGTATCGCGCAGCAGGTTTTCAAAACCGGGCAGCGTCCTTCGCTCGCGCCACGCTTGCTTGACCTGCTCTGCGCCCCCGAGCCGGAGCAGCGCCTGGTGACGCGCCTCTGCGGCATCCATCCCTGCGCGAACATGATCCTCGGCATGAATGGCGATGTGGCTCTCGAGCTCGGCAGCGATCTCGGCTTCCGACCGTTCCCTATCGAACAGGTTGCGCAAGCGCATCCACGTCGCTCTCAACCTCGGCATGGGGAACTCCTACTCTGTCCGCAGCGCCTGCACGGGATCGACCGATGCCGCGCGGAGCGCTGGCAAAAGACACGCGGCGAAGGCGACAACCAGCAACAAAACAGCCACGGATGCATAGATGAGCGGATCGGCGGCTTTGACGCCGTAGAGCAAGCCTGCCTCCAGTTTCGTAAGCAGCAAGGCGGCCATGGATCCAATGCCGACACCTGCGAGAGCCAACCTTGTCCCCTGCCTGACAACCAGGCGCAGGACATCCTCCTTCTTCGCGCCAAGCGCCATGCGAATTCCGATCTCGCGCGATCGCGTGCGAACCGCGAATGCAAGGGTGCTATAGAGACCGATCGCGCTCAAGGTAAGCGCAAGCAGCCCGCAGTACGACATCACGCTTCGCGCCAGCAGGACCGGCATATATTCGAGATTTACCTGCTCGGACATCGCCATGTCCTCGCCGATGGGCACAGCGGGATCGATCTTTTGCACGATGCGGCGAATCGCGGGAAGAGCCGCCGCGGGATCTCCCGCCACGCGAATCGCCATTCGTATGTCGCCCTCGCGCGTGGCGCCGGACTGCCAATACGAAAGGTACAGGTGAGGCTCGGGCGCGTGTAGAGAGTTCGGTGGCTGCAGATCCGCCGCCACCCCGGCGACCTGGAACGGTTGTCCATTCACCATCACCGTCTCTCCGACGGCCTTGCCGGCGGGCCATAGGCGCAAAGCCAGCGCCTCATTCACGATGGCGACGCGGGGCGAATCCGGCCGGTCTTGCGCGGTGAATTCGCGGCCCTGCAGCAAGGGCGTCCGCAGCGTGTGAAAGAAGTTCGCACCGATGTCCTGCTTGCGCACTGCCACTCCCTCGTGCGGCAACTCCGATTTATCGCCGGGAAGACTGACCTGGGCGCTGCGGCCGTTCATCCAATTCCAAACCAGCCCTTCGCCGCCCTGCATGAATGCAACCGATTGCACGCCAGGCGCGACGGCGACGCGCCGCACCGTTTCCCGCACCAGCGACTCGACCTGCTGCGGCGTGTACTTGAGCAGCTCCGGCCGCAGGCGAAGCACGACCATGTGTGTGGGATCGAAGTTCGTCCCCTTCTCGAGCGCGATACCGCTGCGCACGAGCAACCCGGCCGAGACGACGAGGACCATGGAGAGTGCCACCTGGCCGACGACTAGCGCGTGGCCCAGCCGGCCGCTGGCAGTCTCCGCTGCCGGGCCGCCCTGTTTCAGCTCGGCATTCAAATCCTGCCGTGAAGCGCGAAGTGCCGGAACCAGCCCGAAAAGCGCGCCCATCGCTAGCGTAAGCCCAACCGAGTATGCGAGAATCCGCCAGTCGAAGCTCAAATCGTAAAGATGCTGAAATCCTTCGCTGTCCGTTGCATAAAACTGCGACAGCAGATCCCCCATCAGAAACGAGAATCCCACCCCTAGCGCGCCGCCCACCGACGCCAGCAGCAGGCTTTCCGTGAGTAGCTGGCGGATCACGCGCGAGCGCTGCGCGCCGATGGCCAGCCGCACGGCGATCTCTCTCCTGCGCGTTGCGCCGCGCGCCAACAGCAAGCCGGCCAGGTTGGCGCACGCAATCAGCAGCAGCAAACCGGTCACGGCCATGAGCAGATGCATTTGAGACTCGTCATCTGTCTCGCTGTCGGGCGATTCGCCGCTTGCGGGAAAGAGAACCAGTTGCCTGCGACTTGGCCGCTCCGGCCAATCGTTCGCCGACCAGACCATCCTGCTCGCCGCCTCGCTCTGCGCGGCGGCCGGAGAGACTCCGCCCTTGAGCCTGCCGATGATTGCGTCGATCAACGAGCAATTGTAGGAGCCGTCCTCGCATCCGCGACCGGCTTTGCCGAGCATCATGGACGGAATCCATATCTCCTCCGGCAGGCCGACCCTCGCTCCATGGAACCCGGGCGGCGCTACGCCCACAATCGTCAACCGCGCGTCATTGACGCGAACTTCGCGGCCCAACAGCGATCGATCTCCATTGAATTGTGCTCGCCACAGCGCATCGCTGACGATCGCGACGGGGTTCCGGTTGGGTGCGGCGTCTTCATCGGGAAGGAACGATCGCCCCACCGCCGGCTGAACGCCGAGGAGATCGAAATAATTCGCCGAAACGAATGCGCCTGTCACTTCCACTGAACTGCCGCCATCCGCCAGGTTGAGCTGCGCTACATGCGCCTCTACCGAAAGAGAACGGAATGATGGGTCGTGGCCGCGCAAGCCTTCAAACTCGGGCATCGAGAATCCCGCGCCATAATGTCCGTGCGGTCCTCTTGCGTAGATTCGCACCAGCTGCTCCGGATGCGGAAGCGGCAGCGGCTTGAGAAAAAGCGCGTCGATGAGGCTGAAGATCGCTGTGTTGGCGCCGATGCCCAGCGCCAGCGTGAGCGCGGTGACCGCCGTGAACCCGGGATTCCTGGCGAGCGTTCGCAACCCATGGCGAATGTCGCGCCCCAGCGATTCGAGCCACGGCAGGCCATGCCGCTCGCGCCACGCCTGCCTCACCTGTTCGGAGCCGCCCAGGCGAAGCAGCGCCCGACGGCGGGCTTCTTGCGGGCTTAGTCCCACGCGAATGCCGTCTTCGACGTGCATGGCGAGGTGAGAGTCGAGCTCCGCGGCAAATTCCTCTTCCGAGCGCCGCCGGCGAATCGTCGCCAACAGACGAAGCAGCATGGCTCTGAATCTTCGCATGGTCTGCTTTACTCCGTCCGCAGCGCCTCCATCGGTTCGATGGATGCGGCTCGCCGCGCGGGCAGCGACGTCGCAAGCATCGAAAGGAGGCAGAGGAAAATCGCCGCGCCGGTGTAAATCAGCGGATCGCTCACCCCTGAACCCACGAGCTTTTCGCCCACGCCCATCGCCGAATTGGTAAACGAGAGCGAAGACAGCATGCGCGAAAGAACAATGGCCATCGCCAGGCCCACAGTCAGCCCTCCGGCGCTGAGCAACAGGCCCTGCCGCACCACCAGGCCGAGCACGTGGACCGGCCGCGCGCCCAGCGCCATGCGCACGCCGATCTCCTGCGTGCGCTGCGCCACCCAGTAGGCCATCACGCTGTAGAGTCCCACCGCGGCCAGCAGCACCGCCAACCCGCTCAGGATCGCCATCAGGCTGGCGGCTACCTTCTGCGGATACAGCGACGCGCCGATGAACTCTTTCAGCGGCACCGGATCGTACACCGTCACATTGGGATCGATGGCCCGAACCTGCGCGCGAAGAATGGGAAGTACGATCTCCGGATTGCCGCGCGTGCGCACGTAGAACGCGAGGTACATGTCTTCGCGGTACACCTGCCGGAAAGGCACGTAAAAATACGGCGGCGTGGATTCGCCCAGGAAGTGGTATTTCGCGTCCCGAGCCACCCCAACAATGCGAAACCACGCGCCCCAGCCGTGCACCTGCTTGCCGATGGGATCCCGGCCGGCAAGAAAGCGGCGCACAAATGCCTGGTTGACGATCATGACCAGCGGCGCCTTGTCGCTCTCGTTGTCCGCCTCGATGAAGTTGCGGCCTTCGACGATGGGAATGTGCATCAGGGGCAGATAGCCTGGCGAGATCACGTTGCGGAAGATCTTCATATTCTCGCCGGGGTGGGGCGCGTAGCCCTCGATGCGCAGATCCTCCCACCAACTCGGCTCGAATCCCAGCGGCACGCCATCGGAGTAGGCGACATCCGTGACTCCCGGCTCGGCCAGCATGCGCTCCGCAAGACGCTCGCAGAATTCCTTGCGCTGGAGCAAGGTGTATCCATTCGTATTCAGATAAAACTGGTTGAGCAAAACGTGATTGGGATCGAAGCCGGGATCGATGCGCATCGTGCTCTCGAAGCTGCGTCCGAGCAGCGCCGCGCCGACCAGCGCCACCAGCGCCAGCGCCACTTCCGCCCCCACAAGCGCCGAACGCACGCGGTTGCGGCTGCGGCCGGCGTTGCCGCTGCGCCCGCCGCCGTTCATGCTCGAGCTTAGGTTGAGCCGGCCTACGTGCAGCGCCGGCGCCATGCCCGCGGCCAGCGCCGCAAAGACGCACAGGATTGCCGTAAAGGCCAGCACTGTAAGATTCGGCAGGTTGTTCAGCGAGACCAGTTCCTGCGTAGCGCCGGCAGGCCTTAGGTATCGCAGCGCGTGGGACATCCAGGGAGAAACCACGACGCCGAGCACTGCGCCGGCCAGCGTGAGCATCAGGCTTTCCGTCAGCACCTGCCGCGCCACCCGCGCGCGGCTCGCGCCCAGCGCCATCCGTGCGCTGAACTCTCTTTCGCGCACCGTAGCGCGCGCCAGCTGCAGGTTGGCAACATTCGCGCAGACAATCAGCAGCACCAGCACACAGACACCCGCGAGAAGACGCAGCGGTCCGACCAATAATGCCTGCGCGCCGAAGGGCGATTTCCAGATGGGCAGCACTGTCGCTCCCATACCCTGGCTCACGTCGGGATGCAGAAGGGCGAGGCGCCGCGCCAGCCCGTCAGCCTCGGCCCACGCGTCATGGATGGATACGCCCGGCTTCAGCCGCGCCAGGCCCAGCATGTTGCGGTTCTGCCGGTTGCGCAGCATCCATTCCTGCACCCCGTTCAGCACCGGCTGCTCCATGTAGGGAATCCAGATGTCGTAGGCCACCACCGGCAGCGAGCCGTGAAACTCCGGAGCCGCTACGCCTACGATCGTCAGCTCGTGCTGGTTGACGCGCAGAGTCTTGCCCGCGATCGAGGGATCGGCTCCGTAGTGCGAGCGCCAGTAACGATCGCTGATGACGGCGATGGGATACTTACCCGGCGCATCGCCGTACTCGGCAGGCAGAAACAGCCGTCCCGCCTCCGGCCTGACACCCAGCACGCTGAAGAAATTGCCGCTCACCAGCTCGCCCCACACGCGCTCGGCGTGGTCCTCCATGCCGATGGTCAGGGGCATGGGCCGCGAAACCGCAATGCCGTCGAGGAGCTTGAGGTGATCGCGAAAGTCGATGAAATCCGGATAGGAGTTGGGAACGACCTCGCCGTTGGGAGTGACGGAATTGAGTGTAACCAGTCGCGCGGGATCGGAGACGCCGCCCAGCGGCTGGATCAGAACCGCGTTGATCCAGGTGAAGACCGTGGCGCCGGCGGCAATGCCGATCGCCAGCGTAAGCACGGCTACGGCGGTAAAGCCGCGGTTGCGCATCATCGTGCGCAGCGCATAGCGCACGTCGTGCAACAAGTCTTCGAGCCAAGGAAGTGTCGCGCGCTCACGATACGCCTGGCGCGCCTGCTCCGCGCCACCCAGGCGAACCAATGCCTGCCGGCGCGCCTCCTGTTGGCTCAACCCGGCGCGCATCCCGTCCGCGGTGTGCAGCGCGACGTGCCCCGCGAGTTCGGCTTCGAATTCTTCCTCCGTCCCGGAA
>JASHTH010000850.1 GCA_030040655.1 Acidobacteriaceae bacterium
AGAACATCCGCACCCATCTGCCCGGCCATATCTTCGGTCAGGTCGCTCATGGTTGCGCCGTGCGCGATGAACTTGTAGCCGAGCCGGCCATCGCCCTTCTGATAAATAGGCGGAAGGGGACGATCGCCGAACTCTGTTTGTTCCTCGGGGCTCGGCGGTTCGTGCTTTGCCTCGCCGAATTTCGGGCCGCTCTTTAACACAAGCAGGTTATAGATCGTACGTTCTTTTGTTTGCCAGGCGACCTTGAGCTGAAAGCGATCGGCGAGCAGCGCCTGCAGCATGTGTTGCTTTTCGAGCCTTGCCTGTGCGAGGCTCAGCTGCGCGAGCTTCTCGTCGGTCGCGCTGTCGGATTTCGCCTCGACCATATACATCGTCGAGCGAGCCCAATCGGGCAAGCCCATGATCTGGGACCAGCGCACGCCATAAGCAATCGAAATCAGGTTCATCAGGTTGTTGTTGGTGAGCCGGAGCAGGCTGGAGTGCGGCGGGTTTTGGAAGCTCACAATGTACGAGTTCGCCATCGGGCTCTCGTGAATCGAGGCCACATCGAAGGTCAGTGCAGGGATGTATTCCGCTCCGGCCGATGAGGGCTGCGCGCCGGCAGGCGCGGCGGCTTGCTGGCCGGAGACGCAGGCAACGACCGCCGCACAGCAAGCCCCAGTCATGATCAAGCTTCGCTTGAATGGATGGTTACACTGACGGAGACGTGGCATTCGGCGAGCCGCCCAGGCCATGCGGCTGCAAGGGATTATACGCGGGGCAGAGCTCGCCGCAGTAACCGCCTGCTCCTTCATGGATTCGGAGTGATGTCGCGCGCCAAGAGCTCGGCGACTTCGGTGTGTCCCTGCTTGACAGCGATCTCGGCGAGGGATTCGCCCGCGGCTGAGAGCACCGCGGCGTCGGCGCCATGATCGAGGAGCAGACGCACCATCTCCGCATCGCCGCGCCCGGCGGCATACACCAGCGGCGTAAACCATCCTTCGGCGTCCAAAGGGAAGAGCCCGTACTTTTCGAACGGACGGTTCACAGCCTCCGGATCGCTCTCGAGAATGGCGCGGGCGCGCCCGGCGAGCCGGTATTGAATCGCCTCGATCAGATCGACCGGCCCACGCAGGATCAGGTCACGCGCCTCTTTATGGCCGGAATAATCGGCCCAGCCTGCGGGCGTTCCGTGATATTTCGTTTCGCGCGCGGTCACATTGGCGCCGTGCCGCATGAGCACTTCAATAGCGCCGAGGTTGCCATGAAATGCGGCGGAGTGCAGCGGCGTGTATCCCCAGGTGCGGTCGATCGACGTGCCCGGATTGTCGTTGATGTTCACGTCCGCGCCCGCCGCGATGAGCGCTTCGATGACTTCGGCGCTCGCGCACTCGGCGGCGCGCACGACGAGCCTGGCCCAGCGGCCGCCGGGCTTGAGAGCCTCGGGATCCCGGAGCAGCAGGCGCTCGACGTCGCGCGCGCGATGGAGAGCGATGGCCGCAGGGAGGCGGAGCTTGGCGCCACGATCGAGAAGAAGGCGCGTCGCCTCGGTCTCGCCGATCAGCGCAGCGAGGTCGAGAGGCGTGAGTCCGGCCTCGTCGATCGAATCGGTGTTGGCGCCGAGATCGAGCAGCGTGAGCATTGAACCCATCTGTTTCTTTTTGACGGCCAGGTGCAGTGGCATGCGGCGCATCAGGGTGCCGTTCATGCGCTTTTCGAGATCGGCAGGCGCACGCCGGATCAGCTCGCGGATGGCTTCGGTCGCCCCCATGGCGACCGCTGAGAAGATGTTGTGCCGCGCGCCGTGAGCGAGCAGGTAATTCACGGTCTCGGGATCGGCCTGGATATACTCCCAAGCCGTGGCCCAACCGAGAACGCCAAGCTCGTGGTAATCTCCTTCGCCCACGGTGTCGGCGCCATGCTCGACGAGCAGATGAATGATGGGAACGAGATTCTTTTCGACGGCGAAGTGCAGCGGGTAGGCGTTGTCGCCTTCGCAGCGGATGTTGGGATTGGCGCCACGCTCGAGCAGCAGCCTGACGGCCGTTTCGTTCTTGCCGAAGACGGCCTGGTGCAAAGCGGTGCGCACGCCCTCGCCGCCGGGCTCGTCGATCAGCTCAGGATGGGCGTCGAGCAGTTCGTTGAGCCGGGCGAGATCGCCGCGGCCGGCGGCGCCGCGCAGAGCTTCGACAATTTCAGCCACCGAGCCGGCGGGCTGCTGCGCCGCGACGTGGGCTTTCAGACGCGCCCACGACGCGAAGCCATATTCGTGGGCGATGACGAGCTGCGCGTCGGCAAGCGTGAAGGCCGACGCGGCGATCTCTGCCGCTGTCGAGTTGCGCCGGCGTGGATGGCTCTCGCGAATGCGATCGAGCGCCGCGGCGTCGGCCGCGCGCTGGGCTTTGAGGAGGGTCTTGGCCTGGTTTTTGAGCTGTTCGAGGCTGGGGCGGGGCGGTAGTTGCCGCTTCATGAGAAATCTCCTTTCCGTCGGTCGCCTGTGTCCGCAATGCAGGCAGAAAGAAGATTCTGAATTGGAAGATCCTCAGGTACAGAAGGTGGGCTTGGCCCTTTCCGCGGACCG